>NZ_JBWKDT010000041.1:4653-56168 GCF_056435785.1 Streptomyces sp. NPDC043870 | reverse complement strand
TCTCCCCCAGCTACCGCTGGGAGGTGCCCCCACCGCCTTGCGATTGCACGCACCAAACGCCTCGCGCCCCGCCCTGCGGGCGGACGGCGCTAGTTCTCAAACACGGCCTAGCCGGGGTCTCGCCCCGGGATCCCCGTACGGCCTTCGACCGGCTCATCGTGAGCCTCTGGGTTCCTCCCTCCGCCCGCAGGACGCAGGGGGGACGAGGAGCGGGTGGGAAAGCCCCGGCGTCAGCCGAAGAAGACGCCGACCTCCTCGTACAGTGCCGGGTTCACGGTCTTCAGTCTGGACGTCGCCTCGGCGATCGGTACGCGGACGATGTCCGTGCCGCGCAGGGCGACCATCTTCCCGTAGTCACCGTCGCGTACCGCGTCGATCGCGTGGAGGCCGAAGCGGGTGGCCAGCCAGCGGTCGAAGGCGCTGGGCGTGCCGCCGCGCTGGACATGGCCGAGGACCGTCGTCCTGGCCTCCTTGCCGGTGCGCTTCTCGATCTCCTTGGCCAGCCATTCACCGACGCCCGAAAGCCGCACGTGCCCGAACGAGTCGAGCGTCCGGTCCTTGAGGACCATGTCGCCGTCCTTGGGCATCGCGCCCTCCGCGACCACGACGATCGGCGCGTACGAGGCACGGAAGCGGGACGTGACCCAGGCGCACACCTGGTCCACGTCGAAGCGCTGCTCCGGGATGAGGATGACGTTCGCCCCGCCGGCCAGCCCCGAGTGCAGCGCGATCCAGCCCGCGTGACGGCCCATCACCTCCACGACCAGGACCCGCATGTGCGACTCGGCGGTGGTGTGCAGACGGTCGATGGCCTCCGTCGCGATGCCCACGGCGGTGTCGAAACCGAAGGTGTAGTCCGTGGCGGACAGATCGTTGTCGATGGTCTTCGGCACGCCTACGCAGTTGATGCCGTACTCGTCGGAGAGCCGGGCCGCGACCCCGAGCGTGTCCTCGCCGCCGATCGCGATGAGCGCCTCGACCTCGTGCTTGGCGAGGTTCTCCTTGATCTGGCGGATGCCGTCCTCGCGCTTGAGGGGATTGGTCCGCGAGGAGCCGAGGATGGTGCCGCCTCGCGGCAGGATGCCGCGCACGGCGGGGATGTCCAGGCGCACCGTGTCGCCCTCGAGCGGGCCGCGCCAGCCGTCCCGGTAGCCGATGAACTCGTATCCGTACTCCTGCACGCCCTTGCGGACGATGCCGCGGATGACCGCGTTGAGGCCGGGGCAGTCGCCGCCCCCGGTCAGTACTCCGACCCGCATGGAAGATCCCTTCGCCGTCGGTGGTGACATATGGGAGCCACGCTAGTAGTGACCCAGGTCACTCCGGGACGGTACGAAAGGTGAATTCCGGTGCGACGGGCGCCTGTTGACGCCCGGAGATTCACTCCTACGAGTGTCAGGCGTCGTCGAGGCCGCGTTCTATCGCGTACCGCACGAGCTCCACGCGGTTGTGGAGCTGGAGCTTGCCCAGGGTGTTCTGCACGTGGTTCTGCACGGTGCGGTGGGAGATGACGAGCCGCTCGGCGATCTGCTTGTACGAGAGCCCCTTGGCGACCAGTCGCAGCACCTCGGTCTCCCGCTCGGTGAGCTGCGGGGCCTTCGGCTCGTCGGGCCCGGCGGACGGCGCGGGGTCGGTGGCCAGCCGCCGGTACTCCCCGAGGACCAGACCGGCCAGGCCGGGGGTGAAGACCGGGTCGCCCACGGCGGTCCGCCGCACGGCGTCGATCAGCTCCTCCGTACTGGCCGACTTCAGCAGATAGCCGGTCGCTCCCGACTTCACCGCCTCCAGGACGTCGGCGTGCTCGCCGCTCGCGGAGAGCACGAGGACCCGCAGGGCCGGGTTCGCCCCGACGAGCTCCTTGCAGACCTGGACGCCGGGCATCCCGGGCAGATTCAGGTCGAGGACGAGGACGTCGGGTCCGACGGCCTTCGCGCGGCGCACCGCCTGCGGGCCGTCCCCCGCGGTCGCCACCACGTCACAGCCGGACGCGGCCAGGTCGCGCGCGACCGCGTCCCGCCACATCGGGTGGTCGTCGACCACCATGACCCGGACCGGCTGCTGCTCCGTCGTCTCCGTCATCGTCCTGCCTTCCCCCGTGGGACCTTCAACTCGACTTCCGTACCCTGCCCCGGCACCGAGATCAGCTCGGCCGTGCCCCCGATGTCCCGCAGCCGGCCGCGGATCGAGAGGGCGACGCCGAGCCGCCCCTCCCCCTCGGCCTGGGCGAGCCGCCCCTCCGGGATGCCCGGCCCGTCGTCCCGGACCGTCACGATCACCTCGTCCGGCCAGTCCTCGACCAGGATCCACGCCTGAGCGCGGTCACCGGCATGTCTGCGGACATTGTCCAGGGCGGCACTGACAGCGGCCGCGAGCTCCTTCGCAACGGTCGCCTCCAGCAGCACCGGGGCGCCCGGCTCGGACAGGGTGACCCTGCATCCGGCGTGCGGCGCCAGCAATCTGCGCAGATCGCGCGGGCCCGCGTCGTCCGCCGCTGCCTCGTCGCCGTCGGGTTCGTCCACGATCCGCACGACCGCGCCCTGCGTCTCGTCCTCGGAGACCCGCGAGGCGGGCACCAGGCCGCCGGCGACCAGAGTGCGCAGGGCGACCTCCTGCTCGCCCGCCATACGGCCCAGCTCCGCCGCCTCCCCACCGATCGCGGTGCCGCGCCGCTGCACCATCGCCAGCACCTGAAGCACGCTGTCGTGGATGTCGCGGGCCAGCCGCTCCCGCTCGCGGGTGGCCGCCTCGATCTCCAGGGCACGGGCGAGGGTGCGCTCGGAGGCGCGGGCGACCTCGACGACGTAGCCGATCGCGATGGAGGCGACCCACACCAGCAGGACGTTGTGGAAGGTGTCCCGGCTGGGCTCGCCGCGTTCGATGATGTTGGCGACGGCGACCAGGGAGGACGCGAAGCCCGCCCAGCGCCAACCGCCCTTGAGGGCGAACGCGAGGACCGATCCCGCGGTCCAGATCGTCGGCAGGGTCGGGCCGTCCACCAGCTGCGCCTGTTCGTCGGCGAACGGGGTGAGCAGGATGCCGGTGAGGGCGATGGTGAGATCGGCGACGAGGAAGGGCTTCGTGCAGGCCGCCGCGTTCACCACCTTGGGGATCGTGGCGAGGGTCCAGACGACCATCACGGCGAGGAAGCCGATGACCACCCAGGGCCGCTCGAACTTGTCGCCCGCGAAGACGAAGAGCAGTACCGCGTAGATCATCGTCAGAACGCGGTACGCGGCCAGCGCACGCCACAGTGGCAGCTCGACCGACATGCGCACGACACGCTCGCGCTTGGCCATGTTCCCCCCACCCCGTCCCGCCCCGGACGGACGACGCTACTGAGCGCCGTCCTGTTCTGCTCTCCGGGCCTTGTCGGCCTTCTCCGCTTCCCTGGCGGCTTCCTTCGCGGCCTCCTTGGCCGCCTTCTCCGCATCCGCGATCTGACGCTTGGCCGCGGTCGCGTAGATGTCGACGTACTCCTGCCCGGAGAGCTTCATGATCTCGTACATGACCTCGTCGGTCACCGAGCGCAGGATGAAGCGGTCGTGCTCCATGCCGTGGTAGCGGCTGAAGTCGAGGGGCTTGCCGATCCGGATCCCCGGGCGCATCAGCTTGGGGATGACCTTCCCGGGCGGCTGGATCTTCTCGGTGTCGATCATCGCGACCGGGATGACGGGGGCGCCCGTCGCGAGCGCCACGCGGGCGAGGCCGCCCGGCTTGCCGCGGTAGAGCCGGCCGTCGGGCGAGCGGGTGCCCTCCGGGTAGATGCCGAAGAGCTCACCGCGCTCGATGACCCCGATACCGCTCTTGATGGCCGCCTCGCCCGCGCCACGCGCACCGGAGCGGTCCACCGGCAGCTGGCCGACGCCCTTGAAGAAGGCGGCCGTGAGCTTGCCCTTCACACCGGGCGAGGTGAAGTACTCGGCCTTGGCGATGAAGGTGACCTTGCGGTCCAGGACCGCGGGCAGGAAGAAGGAGTCCGAGAAGGACAGGTGGTTGCTCGCGAGGATCGCCGGCCCCTCGGCGGGAATGTTCTCGAGGCCCTCCACCCACGGCCTGAAGGCGAGCTTCAGTGACCCTCCGATGGAGAACTTCATTGCGCCGTAGATCAACTCGAGTGCCTTCCTGGTGTCCGTGGAAAAGACCTTAACCCGTGCGGGGCCTGCACTCTCTCCCCCGGGTCCCTGCCGGGTGGCCGTCGGCCCTGGTCGGTGTCGGTCCGGTCGCGTACGGTGAAGGCACCTCGGATCGAGCCTCTTCCGATGACTTCCGTCGACCTTCCGTTCCCGCTCTCCCCCTTCCTTCCGCTTCCTTCCCCTCTGCTCCGCTCTCTTCCTCTCTTCCGCTCTCTTCCTCACGAACAGGAGACCCCGGTGCCGGTCCTTCCCGGAGCCGAGCCGTACCGCCACGACGGTGGTGAGGTCGGCGTCCTTGTCTGTCACGGATTCACCGGTTGCCCCCAGTCGCTGCGCCCCTGGGCGGAGTATCTGGCGGAGCGCGGTCTGACCGTGTCCCTTCCGCTGCTCCCCGGCCACGGCACCCGCTGGCAGGACATGGCGCTGACCGGCTGGCAGGACTGGTACGCGGAGGTGGACCGGGAGCTGCGGGCGCTGAAGGAGCGGTGCAGCCAGGTCTTCGTGTTCGGGCTCTCCATGGGTGGCGCACTCACGCTGCGGCTCGCAGCCAAGCACGGCGACGCGGTGCAGGGCATCGTCCTGGTCAACCCGGGGATCAAGGTGCACGGTCTCGCGGCGCACGCCCTCCCGGTGGCCCGTCACTTCGTCCGTACGACGAAGGGGGTCACCAACGACATCGCCAAGGAAGGCGCCGTGGAGGTCGGCTACGACCGGGTGCCGCTGCACGCCGCGAACTCCCTGCGGAACTTCTTCCGGCTCGTCGACGGCGAGCTGCCGCAGGTGACCCAGCCGCTCCTGCTGCTGCACAGCCCGCAGGACCACGTGGTCCCGCCCGCCGACTCGGCCCGGATCCTCAGCCGGGTCTCGTCGAGGGACGTCCAGGAGATCCTGCTGGAACAGAGCTACCACGTGGCAACGTTGGACCACGACGCGGAGCGGATTTTCGAGGAGAGCCACGCATTCATCGGCCGGCTCGCTCCGAGTGTCGGGAAGAAGGGAAGCACCACCGGTGGCTGAGCAGCACGACGCGGACCGGGACCGGGACCAGGAGCCGCAGCCCATCGACGAGGAAGCGGCCTGGGCGGCGATCGTCGCGGGGTACGGGGACGAGCCTGCGGACCCGCCGGGGGCGAAGCCGTTCAAGTCGGTGGAGGACCTCGCGGGCCTGGAGAAGTCGGTCAGGAACGGCGCGCCCGAGGACGGGGACGAGGACGACGAGGACGAGGGCCCTGCGCCGGACAAGCCGCTGGGCAGCTCGATCGTGTTCGCGCCCGGCGTCGGCCGGGGCGGGGGCCCGCGCGACTACGAGGTCGCCGAGGCGGGCGACGACGACCTGGACGAGACCGACGAGGGACATTTCGTACCGCCGGAGCCGCCGCCGCTGCCGGAGGCCGACACGACCGCGAAGTTCGCCTGGCTCGCCGTGATCGGCGGCCCGGTGCTGCTGCTGCTCGCCGTGCTCCTCCAGTGGGACATGACGTGGTGGCTCACCACGCTCGGCGTCGGTGGCTTCCTGGGCGGCTTCTTCACGCTGGTGGCCCGGATGTCCCACGGGGACGACGAGGACGACGACGATCCGGGCCGCGGCGCGGTCGTCTGACCGTCCCGGTCGCCCTCACCGCCGCCTTCGCACTCCGCCACGGGGCGCCCGGCGTCAGGGCGCGCCGGCGCCCGCGGCCCGGGCGGCGGCCGTGGGGAACCTGAGCGCGGCCAGGACCGGAAGATGGTCCGTGGCCGCCTTCAGGTCGGCCTCACTGATGCCCGGGAGCCCGAGCGGCACGCCGCAGCCGATGACCTCGACCCCCTTGGTCGCGAAGATCGCGTCGATCCGCTGGTGCGGGTCGCCGGGGGTCGAGGTGTACTCGGCGCCCCAGGGACTGACCGCCCAGCAGTCCTGGAGCCCGGCCGCGAGCCGTCGGAAGCTGCGGCCGTCCGGCCGGTCGTTGATGTCGCCCGCGGCGACGGCGTACGGCACGTCCATCGCCGCGAGCCGGTCGAGCAGCATCCCCGCCTGGGCGTAGCGCTCGTCGCTCTGGAGGCTCAGATGGCAGCTGAGCAGGCCGATCCGGGCGCCGCCGATGCGGACGACCGCCGTCGCGAAGCCCCGCCGGTGCAGTCCGGGCGTCAGCGGCAGCAGCACGTCCTCGGTACGCTCCACGGTCGCCCGCAGCGAGCACAGGAGCAGCGGCCCGGAGGCGGTGGCCCCGCCGCTCAGCACCACCAGCTCGCTCTTGGCGGCGAGGCGCGCCGCATGCTTGCGCCATCTGAAGAAGCGCGGCGCCTCCTGTACGAAGACGAGGTCGGGCCGGCATGCGCGGATCACTCGCGCGAGCGCGTCCTCGTCGTCACGCATCGAGCGGATGTTGTAGCTGAGGACGCGCACGATGGGGGAACCGTCAGGGTCGGTAAGGGAGTTGGGCAGCGGGTTCGTCACGGACGTCGCCATGCGCCACAAGATAACGGGCCCCGGGCCCGCGGCCCCGCCCACCGGCCGGGCGCGCCGCGCCCCGGTTGGGGCGTGGCCGTGGGGCGCCTGCGGCAGGCCCTTTCCGGGGACAGGCCCCAGACCCCCCGTACGGCCTTAGGCCGTGCCCTCCAGCTCCCCGGGAGCTTCGCCTGGGGGGACCGCCGGACGGGCTCATTCTGAGCCCCGCTGAGGGTCCCCCCACACCCGCAGGGCGTAGGGGATCAGGAGCGGGGTCGGCGGCGGAGAGCCCAGGAGGAGCGGCAGCGCGCCCCGCAGGCGTTCCGTGGGCGCGGGGGCCTGGAACGCGCGTGCCCGCCGGGCCCCGGGTAAGGGCGCGGCGGGCACGCGAAAGGGGTGGGAGGGCGTCAGCCCTGGCGGGCCAGGTCCGCCGCGCCGACCAAGCCGGCCTTGTTGCCGAGCTGGGCCGCGAGGACCTGGGCGTGCGGTCGCCACTGCGCGCCGATCAGCCAGCGGCGGAAGGACTTCCGGATCGGGTCGAGAACCAGCTCGCCCTCGTCCGAGACACCGCCACCGACGATGAACGCCGACGGGTCGAAGAGCGACGCGAGGTCGGCCAGGCCGGCACCGGCCCAGCGGGCCAGCTCGCGGAAGGAGTCGACGGCCACCTTGTCGCCCTGTCGGGCGGCGGCGCTGACGTGCTTGCCCTCGATCCCGTCGGGCGTGCCGTCGCCGAGGCCGAGCAGGATCTCCGCGTTCTCCGGGGTCGCGAGGGCGCGCTGGCGTGCGTAGCGGACGAGGGCGCGCCCCGACGCGTACTGCTCCCAGCAGCCCTGGCTGCCGCAGCCGCACAGCAGCCCGTCGGGAACCACCCGGATGTGCCCGAACTCGGCGGCCACACCGAAGCGTCCACGCCGCAGCTTGTTGCCGATGATGATCCCGCCGCCGAGGCCGGTGCCGAGCGTGATGCAGATGACGTCTTCGTGTCCCTGGCCCGCGCCGAAGCGGTACTCCCCCCACGCCGCCGCGTTCGCGTCGTTCTCCACGACCACGGGGAGGCCGACGCGCTGCTCGATCTTGTCCTTGAGCGGCTCGTGGCGCCAGTCGATGTTCGGCGCGAAGAGGACGGTGGAGCGCTTCTCGTCGACATAGCCGGCGGCGCCGATGCCGACCGCCTCGATGTCGTGCCCCTTACCGGCTGCGGTGACGGCCGAGCAGATCGCGTCCACGATGCCTTCGGCGGTCGGCGGAGTGGGCACCGTGTGCGTCTCGAGAATGGTGCCCGCTTCGTCGACCACGCCGGCCGCGATCTTGGTGCCGCCGATGTCGACGCCGATGGTGAGTCCCATGTGTCCCTCAGTTTTCGGTCGAGCCCCGCTAAGGCCAACCGTACCGGAGGGAGTCGGGGCCTCAGTCCAGGTCGATCTTCTCGCTCGGACCCGGCCCTTCGTCCCGCCGGTGGTTCTGGTCGGTCGTCTCGTCACGCGTCCAGCGCCGCTCGTGGCCCTCGACGGCCGAGCGGTACGCGGCCAGCAGTTCGTTCCCCGCGGCCGCGAGATGGTCGAAGACCTGCGGATTGCGCTCGATGACCGGCTCGACGGCCGACTTGGCCTGGCTGATCAGCTGCTGTACGGCCCCCTGCGTGGCCATGCCGAACAGCGGGTTCTGCATCGAGGACACCTTGTCGGCGACCGCGTCGATGAGCTTGCGCAGCTCTTCACCCGCGGTGCCGGTGGGGTGACCGTACTGCTCGCGGCGGCGGGCCTGCTCCGCCTTCAGGTCTTCGTCGCACGCCGTGGCCCAGGCGTCGGCATCGGCGTCGGTGGTGGGACGCTCGGTGGCATCGCTCATGGCGTACTCCTAGGAAAGGGCTTCGTACTGTTGACGGTACCCGAACGACCGCGGACCCTTCAGCGTCTGCGCGGCCACAGGTCGGGGTCCGGCGTGAACCTGACCCTCAGCCGGCCTTCCCTGAGGCCCGCACCGGAGACCGTGCAGCGGCGCAGGACGGAGGGGAGGAGGAAGATCCGGCGGAACGGGCCGACCGTGATGAAGAGTTCATCACCGCGGCGGAGCAGATCGAGCTCCTCCTTGACGGCTCCCGGCAGCGGCAGCACCCAGTGGAGCTCACCGTCCTCCCCAGGTCCGTACTCCCGAGATCCGTCCTCGCGAGATCCGTCCTCACCGAGCTCTTCCGTGCCCCGGACGCAGACACGGCCCTGCCCGGCGCCGCGCCCCGTGTTTCCGGCCGCGAAGCCGTCGCCCGGGCAGAGCCCGCCGCCGTGGCCGGCCGACTCGGAAAGTCCCTCCGACCCGGAAAGTACGGTGGCACCCGGCTCCATGTCCGGGCCTGTGGCCTGCACCGTGTCCAGCGCGGCCAGGTCGTCGAGGCCGCGCGGATCCCGGCCCAGGTGGGGGACCTCGCGGAGCGAGGCGGCCGGCGCCCACTCCTCGTACCAGCCCGCCAGGCATTTGCTCTGCTGTGCACGGAGCGACGCGAGCCAGGGGTCGGGCGTTTCCGCCGGCAGGATCCGGTTCGCCACGAGAGTGTCGACGACCGTCCCGTAGAGGGCGAGGCCGGTCCGGGCGGTGCGCAGGGTGTCCTCGGCGGCGGGTCCCGGCTCCGCGACCAGCCGGACACTGGTGCTCTGCCCCTCGATCAGTTCCTGTACCGCCGCCAGCTCCGTGTCCCAGCGCGCGGCGGTCTCGTACAGCCACTGTGCGGGCATCGGGACGCCGGCGAGCTGCGCGAGTACGGGGCGGAGCGCCCGCGCCGCCTGCCGCTCGGCAGGCAGCAGCCGGCGCAGATAGCGGCGGAGCTGTTCGGGCAGGGCCAGCAGGGCGATGGTGTCGCGGACCGGGGGCATGTCGACGACCAGTACGTCCCAGTCGCCGGCCGCCGCGTCCCGCAGCGCGCGAAGGTGGGCGAACTGCTCGCTGCCGGGGAGTTCGGTGAGCTCCGCGTCCTCCAGCTTGTGCGCGCCCAGTAGGTCGAGCGCGGCGGAGCTGCGCTCCTGGAAGGTGAGCAGCTCGCTGCGGAAATGCGCACCGGAGTCGATCCGCGCGGCCCACAGCCCGTCGGTGACCTGGCCCGGAGCGGTCCCCACGGGGACCCCGAGCGCGGCGTCGGCCTCGGCCGAGAGCAGCAGGGTCCGTCCGCCGCGCCGTGCCGCCGCGAGCGCGGTCGCCGCGGCGACGGTGGTGCGGCCCGAGCCGCCGGGCCCGGTGACGAGAACGGTGCGCATGAGGGCGGTCGTCAGGCCTTCGGGCCGGACTCGACGCGCTTCTTCAGGCCGGCGAGGGCGCGGTCGATGATGACCTTCTCCGCCTTGCGCTTGATCATCCCGAGCATGGGGATCTTGACGTCGACGGTCAGCTGGTAGGTGACCTCGGTGCGCTCGCCGCCGCCGGCCGGGGCCAGCGTGTACGAGCCGTCCAGGGCACGCAGCATCTGCGACTTGACCAGGGTCCAGGAGACCTGGTTCTCACCGGTCCAGGTGTACGCGAGGGTGTGGTCGTCCTTGATCGCACCGGCGTCGAGCACCAGCCGGACCTGCACGGCGCGGCCCTGGTCGTCCTTCTCCAGGACCTCGGTCTCCTTCACCTCGCCCGTCCACTCCGGGTAGCGCGCGAAGTCGGAGATCACCCCCATCACATCGGCCGGTGCCGCGTCGATGGTGATGCTCGAGCTGGTGTGTTCCGCCATCGCCGGGCTCCTCCAGTGCTATCCGGACGGGGGTTGCGGTGTGCAATCTACCGTGACCGGACCGCTCACCATTCCAGGGCCCACGGCCTGCCCGTGGACGCGAAGTGCCCGACGTTCACGCACTCCGTCGCGCCGATGCGCATGCGCCGGGCCAGCGGCTGGTGGACGTGCCCGAAGAGGGCGTACCGGGGCCTTGTCCTGCGGATCGCGTCGAGCAGCGCCCGGCTGCCGCGTTCGAAGCGCCGGGGGACGGTGTCGTACGTCAGCTCGGGAACGTCGGGCGGGATGTGCGAGCAGAGGACGTCGACCTCGCCCAGGGCCTCGACCTTCGCGGCGTACTCCTCGTCGGAGATCTCGTACGGCGTCCGCATCGGGGTGCGCAGTCCGCCGCCCACGAAGCCGAAGACGCGACCGTCCAGCTCGATGCGCTCGCCGTCGAGGACCGTGGTGCCCGGCCGCGCGTACTCCGGCCAGAGAGTCGGTATGTCGACATTGCCGTAGGTGGCGTACGTCGGGGTCGGGAACGCGGCGAACATCTCGGCGTACTGCTTGCGTACGGCGGCGAGGATGGCGGCGTCCCGGTCCAGCCCCGCCCAGAGCCTGCGGCCGAGCTCACGGGCCTCGTCGAAGCGGCGGGCGGTGCGCAGCTCGACGATCAGGTCCGCGTTCTCCACGCCGAAGAGGTCGGGGAAGATGCCGCGGGAGTGGTCGGCGTAGTCCAGGAAGAGCACCAGGTCGCCGAGGCAGATCAGGGCGTCGGCCCCGTCGCCCGCCTTGGCCAGATCCGATGTGTTCCCGTGCACGTCACTGACCACATGAACTCGCATGTCGATCACCCTAGGGTCGTCGGCGGGGTACTGGGTAGAGGCGGTCGGACCTGCGGTTACTTCCTGGTCGTCCGGCGGGTGGAATAGTGTTCGCGGAGGTGCGGCACACAGGTGTGACGCAGGGAACATCTGACCGGGACCCCCTATCCGGAACCAAGTACTGATGGGTAACGTCCGGGCAGTCCCCGGTGCGTTCACACAGAGCCGTGGCGCCGGCGCCCGATGAGGAGCAGCAGTCTTGCGCGAGTTCAGCCTTCCGGCCCTGTACGAGGTCCCCACGGACGGCAATCTGACGGATCTCATCCGCCGCAATGCCACGCAGCATCCGGATGCCGCCGTCATGGGCAGAAAGGTCGCCGGTGCCTGGACGGATGTCACCGCGACCCAGTTCCTGGCCGAGGTGCGGGCCGCCGCGAAGGGTCTGATCGCCGCCGGGATCCAGCCCGGTGACCGGGTCGCCCTGATGTCCCGCACCCGCTACGAGTGGGTGCAGCTCGACTTCGCGATCTGGAGCGCCGGCGGTGTGACCGTGCCGGTCTACGAGACCAGCTCGCCCGAGCAGGTGCAGTGGATCATCGGTGACTCCGGTGCGGTCGCGGCGATCGTCGAGAGCGATGCGCACGCCGCCGCGCTCGGGGCCGTACGGGATTCGCTGCCGGACCTCCGGCATGTGTGGCAGATCGAGCGGGGCGCGGTCGAGGAGCTGACCGCCGCCGGCGCCGAGATCTCCGACGAGACGGTCGACGAGCGCAGCGCGGTCGCCAAGGCCGACGATCCGGCGACGATCGTCTACACCTCGGGCACGACCGGCCGCCCCAAGGGCTGTGTGCTCACCCATCGTGCCTTCTTCTCGGAGTGCGGCAATCTGGTCGAGCGCCTCAGGCCGCTCTTCCGCACGGGCCAGAGCTCCGTCCTGCTCTTCCTCCCGGCCGCCCATGTCTTCGGCCGTATGGTCGCGCTCGCCCCGGCGATGGCGCCGATCAAGCTCGGCTGCGTACCGGACATCAAGAACCTCACCGATGAACTCGCCTCCTTCCGGCCGACGATGATCCTCGGCGTGCCGCGCGTGTTCGAGAAGGTCTACAACTCCGCGCGGGCGAAGGCCCAGGCGGACGGCAAGGGCAAGATCTTCGACAAGGCCGCGGACACGGCGATCGCGTACAGCCGCGCGCTCGACGCCCCGCAGGGCCCGTCGCTGGGGCTGAAGTTCAAGCACAAGGTCTTCGACAGGCTCGTCTACAGCAAGCTCCGGGCGGTGCTGGGCGGCCGCGGCGAGGCCGCCATCTCCGGCGGTGCGCCGCTGGGCGAACGGCTCGGCCACTTCTACCGCGGCATCGGCTTCACGGTGCTGGAGGGGTACGGCCTGACGGAGACGTGCGCGGCCACGGCCTTCAACCCGTGGGACCGGCAGAAGATCGGTACGGTCGGGCAGCCGCTGCCGGGCTCGGTGCTGCGGATCGCCGACGACGGCGAGGTGCTGGTCCACGGCGAGCACGTCTTCACGGGGTACTGGAACAACGAGGCGGCGACCGCGGAGGCGCTGGCCGACGGCTGGTTCCACACCGGTGACATCGGCACGCTCGACGAGGACGGCTACCTCGCGATCACGGGCCGGAAGAAGGAGATCCTGGTGACGGCGGGCGGCAAGAACGTCGCTCCGGCGGTCATCGAGGACCGTATCCGGGCTCACGCGCTGGTCGCGGAGTGCATGGTCGTGGGTGACGGGCGGCCGTTCGTGGGCGCGCTGGTCACGATCGACGAGGAGTTCCTGGCCCGCTGGGTCGCCGACAACGGAAAGCCGGCCGGTTCGACGGCCGCTTCGCTGCGCGAGGACGCGGATCTGCTGGCGGAGATCCAGCGGGCGGTGGACAACGGCAACGCCGCGGTTTCCAAGGCGGAATCGGTGCGGAAATTCCGCATTCTCACCTCCCAGTTCACGGAGGAAGCCGGCCACATCACGCCGTCGCTGAAGCTGAAGCGCAACGTGGTGGCGAAGGACTTCGCCGACGAGATCGAGGGGATCTACCGGGCCTAGGCCGCCCTTGCGTAGTCCTCGGCGAGGACGCGCTCGATGTTGCGTTCGGCGAGCGCGGTGATCGTGACGAACGGATTGACGCCGATGGAGCCCGGGATGAGGGCTCCATCGGTGACGTACACGCCGGGGGCCCCTCGCACCCGGCCGTAGTCGTCGGTGGCCCGGCCGAGCACGCAGCCGCCGAGCGGGTGGTACGTGAAGTCGTCGGCGAAGGTCTTGTTGCCGCCGAACAGGTCGTACCGGTAGATCGTGGCGTTCCTCAGATTGATGCGGTCGAAGAGTCTCTTCGCCGCGTCGACGGAGACCTGGCTCTGCGCCTGGGTCCAGTTGAGCTTCGCGGAGTCGGTGGCCGCGTCGTATCTGAACGTGCCGCGCTCCGGATTCCTGGTGATCGCCAGATAGAGGCTGATCCAGTGCTCGAAACCCATCGGGAGCGGGGCGATTTCGGCGAAGACCGGATTGGTGGCGTTGGACCAGTCGTCGATGCCCATGACGGGCATGGTCGCCTGGTTGGCCCCGACGGTGTCCCACATGTGGTTGGCGCGGGCGGTCATGACGTTGCCGTTGGTGCCCCAGCCGGTGCCGATGTGGGGGCTGAGGTCGGGCAGTGCGCCGGACTCCCGGGCGCGCAGGAGGAGTTCGGTGGTGCCGAGGCTGCCGGCGCCGAGGAACAGACGCGTGCAGCCGATGTCGCGGGTGGCGACGACCTTGCCCGTCACGTCGATGCGATCGGCGGTGACGACGTAGGTGCCGTCCGGTTGCCTGCGGACGGCACGGGCCCGGTGGAGGGGCTCGATGGTGACGTTGCCGGTGCCGAGCGCGGCGGCGAGGTAGGTCTTGTCGAGGCTGCGCTTGCCGTGGTTGTTGCCGTAGATGACTTCGCCGGCGAGGGCGGACCTGGTGACCTGGCCCGCTGCTTCGCGCTCCATGTACCCGAAGTCGTAGACGTTGGGTACGAAGGTGGTCTTCAGGCCGGCGTTGGCGGCGTGCTTGCGGGAGATCCGGGTGAAGCGGTACCACTCGGTCGACTCGAACCAGGCAGGGTTGACGGTGTTGACGCCCAGCATCTGGCGGGCGCGCGGGAAGTACGTGTCGTACATGGCGGTGGCGTCGACGGTCGGCAGCGTCTCGGAGAAGTACGCACGCTGCGGGGTGACGGCCATGCCGCCGTTGACCAGTGACCCGCCGCCGACGCCGCGTCCGACGTACACGGACATGTGGTCGTAGCGGACGCGGTCGAGCACGCCGGGGTAGGGGCTGATGTTCTTGTTGACGACATCGAGCCAGAGGAACTGGGCGAGCGGGGCCTCGGTGCGGGTGCGGAACCACATGGAGCGGTGGTCGGGGGCACCGGTGGCGCAGAAGAGCTTTCCGTCGGGGCCGGGGGTGTCCCAGAGGCGGCCCATTTCGAGGACGAGGGTGGGGATGCCGGCCTCGCCGAGCCGGAGGGCGGTGACGGCGGCGCCGTAGCCGGAGCCAATGACGAGAGCGGGGGTGTGGTCCTGTGCGCCTGCGGCGGGCTGGGCGGCGACGGAGATTCGCGCCAGCCCGAGTGCTGCGGCGGTCTGGAGGGCGCCGAGACCCAGGAGGTGACGGCGCGTCAGATTTGGTGTCATGTGCGCAGCATGTGCGGACTTCGGCGTTCCGCCTATGCGCTCCGCGCGTGATTTTTTGGGGGCGTGCAAGAGTGCCGTTTCCGCCAGGCGTGGCCGGGGTGTCCGTCCTCGAACACCGGACGGGCTTCGGTCGAGCCCGTCGCTCGCCGCAGGTGCCCTAGGGCCTGTCCGGTGGATCAGGCTGGATCAGCGAGCGCCCGCCGCGAAGCGGCTGATGTCACTGATGCGGCTTCGGATCCAAGGCGGAGGAAGAAGTCATGGCGGAGCCATGCCGACTGACGACAACGCAGGAGACGGAGTCGCAGGGCGTCGCGAGCCCAGCAAGATCCACCGGACAGGCCCTACAGCAAGGTCCGCAGCCGGTCCGCCAGGAGGTCCCAGCGCCACCGCTCCTCGACCCAGTCGCGGCCCCGCTCCCCCATACGCCGCCGCAGCTCCGGATCCTGCAGCAGAGTCACGATGCGGTCCGCCGACTCCTCGGGAACACCGCCCCGCACCACCCAGCCCGTCTCGCCGTCGAGGACGGCGTCCGGCGCGCCGCCGGAGTCGCCCGCGACGACCGGGAGGCCGGTCGCCGAGGCCTCCAGGTAGACGATGCCGAGGCCCTCGACGTCCAGGCCGCCCCGCCGCGTACGGCACGGCATGGCGAAGACGTCACCCGCGCCGTAGTGCGCGGGCAGTTCCTCCCAGGGCACGGAGCCCGTGAAGCGCACGGACGCGGCCACGCCGGTCGAGTGCGCGAGCCCCCGCAGTTCCTTCTCGTACGGCCCGCCGCCGACGATCAGCAGCACCGCGTCCGGCACCTTCGCCAGGATCGCGGGCATGGCGAGGATCAGCGTGTCCTGGCCCTTGCGCGGCACGAGCCGGGAGACGCAGACGACCACCGGGCGGTCCGCGAGCCCGAGCCGCTCGCGGACCGCGTCTCCGCCCGAGCCCGGGTGGAAGGTCTTCTCGTCGACGCCCGGCGGCAGTTGCACCATCCGCCCCGCCGCCTCGGGCGTCAGCGCCGCGGCGATCCGCGAGCGCGTGTACTCGCCGAGATAGGTGATCGTGTCCGTGCCCTCGCCGATCCGGCGCAGCAACTGCCGGGACCCGGGCAGCTGTGCCCAGCCCGCCTCGTGGCCGTGCGTCGTGGCGACGAGCCGCCGCGCGCCCGCCTTGCGCAGCGCGGGCGCCATCAGCCCGAGCGGTGCGGCGGCCCCGAACCACACCGACGTACAGCCGTGCTCCCGCAACAGCCCCACCGCGCGCCGGGTGACGCGCGGGGTGGGCAGCAGCATCGTCGTACGGTCCCGGACGACCGTGAAGGGCTGCTCGGCGTCGAAGTCGGCGGTGGCCTCGATGCCTTCGCGGCTGCGCTTCCAGGTGGAGGCGTAGACGACGAGCTGCTCGGGGTCCAGGCGCAGCGCCATGTTGTGGAGGAACGCCTGGATGCCGCCGGGCCGGGGCGGGAAGTCGTTGGTCACGATCAGGGTCTTGTCCATCGCCGCCGACAGTACCAACGGCGGCCACGCCTCTTCGCAGGCATACGGTCGTTCCGGGCATCATGGCCGCTTGGCACGGTACGAAACGGCATGAGGTGGTCATGAAGGGCGAAGCCGGGCTGCCCGTCGCGGCGTGGGTCCTGACCAGGACCGTCCTGCTGCTCTGGGTCCTGAAGGTCCTGTACGTCACCGGCCCCGATGTGACCAGCGATGTCACGGTGATCTACCAGGGCTGGTACGAGGTGCTGAGGACCGGCACCTACCCGATGGACGATGTCACCTGGCAATACCCGCCTGCCGCCGCCCTCGCGATCCTCTCCCCCGCTCTGCTGCCCTTCCTCGGCTATGTCTCCGCCTTCTTCGTCCTGGCGGTGGTCTGCGACGTGGTGGTGTCCGGGCTGCTGCTGTGCGCGGGGCGACGGCGCGGCAAGTCCCTGAAAGGGATCTGGGTCTGGGTCGCGGGAGTGCCGTTGCTCGGCCCGACCGTGTACGCGCGCTACGACCTGATGGTGACGGCGGTTGCGGTCGCCGCCCTCCTCGCGGCCGCACGGCGGCCCGGGCTCGCGGGCGCACTGGCCGGGTTCGGCGCGCTGCTCAAGGTGTGGCCGGTGCTCCTGCTGGCCGGGATGCGCCGGAGCCGTTCCTGGACCGCCGCGGCGGTCACGGGGACCGGACTGCTGCTGGCGTTCACGGTGACGATGCCGGGGGCGCTGGCCTTCGTCGGCTTCCAGCGCGACCGGGGCACCGAGATCGAGTCGCTGGGCGCACTGGTCTTCCATGTGGCCAGGCACTTCGGCTGGGACGGGCAGGTGCTGCTCAACTACGGCTCCGTCGAGTTCCTCGGCCCGTACGTCCCGCTGGTGAGCGCGGTGGCGCTCGGGCTGACGCTCCTGGCGCTCGGCTGGATGGTGGTGTGGCGGCTGCGGGCCGGGGAGTTCGCGGCGAGCACCCCGGCCGACGCGGCGTTCACCGCGGTGTTGCTGTTCACCACCACGAGCCGGGTGATCAGCCCCCAGTACATGGTCTGGCTGGTGGGTCTGGCCGCGGTCTGTCTCGTGTTCCGGTCGAGCCGGATGGCGCCGCCCGCCTGTCTGGTGCTCGCGGCCACCGGGGTCACGTTCCTGGAGTTCCCCATCTGGTTCGCGGAAGTCGTGGCGAGCGATCCGCTCGGCGTCGCGCTGCTGGCGGTGCGCAACGGGCTGCTCGTGACGGCGGCGCTGCTGGCCTGCCGACGGCTGTGGACGAGTACGGTCACCGGGCAGCGGCGCCGGGGACAGCACGCGCTCCCCGCTCAGCCCGTGCGCGACAAGAAGGCTGTCGGGTCCTGACGGGCGGGCGCGGTCCGCCGGAACAGCCGGGCGATCGCCGCGCACTGCACTGCCATGGCCAGGGCCATGGCGAGGCACACGCCCGGCAGGCCGAGCCCCGACAGCCCGTACGCGAGCGGCAGTTGGACCAGTGATCCGACGATGGTGATCCGTGCGACCGGGGCGCTGCCGCCGCTGCCCTCGAAGACCCCGCCGAGTGCGATGAAGCAGGCGAGCAGGGTGAGATACGGGCCCAGGCAGCGCAGGTACGTCGCCCCGGCCCCGGCCACCGCCGGGCCCGCACCGAAGGCCCGCATCACCCAGGGCGCGAGCCCCAGCAGCAACAGCGCGGCGCCCGCGCCGAGCGTCCCGGAGACCAGCAGCGCCTGGCGTCCGACGGCTCGCCGCTCGTCGCGCCGGGCACCGAGCAGGTGCGCGGTGTGGATGGAGGCGGCCTGGCGCACGGCGTAGAACGCCATCGTGGCCACGTACATGGCCTTGGTGGCGATGCCGTACGCCGCCACGGCGGTGACGCCGAGCCGGGCGACGACGGCGACGAGCGCGAGGGCGCCGGCCATGCGGACGACGAAGTCGGCGGACATGGGCAGTCCGGTGCCGGCGGTTCGGCGCACGCCGGCAGAGACGGACCCGGCGGGCCCGGCGAGCGGGGCGGCCCGGGCGGCGCGCAGCACCGGGTTGCGGCGCAGGGCGACGAGCCCGGCGGCAAGGGCCGCCGAGCGGCCGACGACGGTGGCGAGAGCGGCGCCGCCGACCCCGTACCGGTCGATGAGCAGCGGGTCGAGGAGGAGGATCAGGCCGTTGGCGAGGAAGGCGAGGCGCATGGGGGTGCGGGTGTCGCCCGCACCCTTGAGGATGCCGTCGAGGAGGTTCGTCGCGAAGAAGACGGCCGTGCCGGGGAGCGAGATCGCGAAATACCCGGCAGCGAGGGCGGCGGGCGGGCCGTCGCCGCCGAGCACCAGCCGGGCGAGCGGCTCGCGCAGGACGTACCCGCCGGCCGCGACGGGCGGCACGATGAGCGCGCACAGCGCCCAGCCGCCGCGTACGGCGGCCCGTACGGCTGCCGGGTCCTCGGCGCCGCGGGCCCGGGCCACCAGCACGGTGGTCCCGGAGCCGGCCATGAGGATCACGCCGAGGAGCAGGTTCTCGACGTTGGTGGCCACGGCGACGGCGGCGACGGCCGCGCCGCCGAGACGGGCCACCCAGACCATGTTGATGATCCCGGCCGCGACACCGGCGAGCAGTTCGAAGTAGACGGGACCGGCGAGCGCGACGATCCGTTTCCGATGCCCCATGGGCCCCCCTTCACGGGTACCTCGATTCGAGGTACCACGAAAAGAGGTACCATGAGTCGCCGGACACGACAACCGATGGGGAGCGGACGTTGCTGGAGCTGACGATCCTGGGGTTCCTCAGTGAGCAGCCCCTGCACGGCTATGAGTTGAAGGAACGGATCAGGGGGCTGAGCGGCCATGTCCGCCCGGTCAGCGACGGAGCGCTCTACCCCGCGCTCACCCGCCTCGTGAAAGCCGGAAAGCTGGCGGAGCGCACCGAGGCGGGCACGAGCGCCGCACCGCGCCGCATCCTGTCCCTCACCGACACCGGCCGTGCGGCGCTGCTGGAGCGGCTGCGCCGTCCCAAGGACGCCGACATCACCGACGGGCAGCGCTTCTTCACGCTGCTCGCGTTTCTGGGGCAGCTGCCCGACCGCCGCGAGCAGGCGGCCGTACTCCGCCGCCGCCTGGCGTTCCTGGAGACGCCGGCCAGCTTCTTCTACCGGGACGGCGAGCCGGTACGGGCGGAGGAGGCGGACGACATCTTCCGCCGGGGGATGCTGCGGATCGCCCGTGCGACGGGAACGGAGGAGAAGCGCTGGCTGGTGGAGGCGATCGCCGAGCTGGACCCTCCGGGCCACGGTTCGAGCCCGTCCGGGGGTCCCCCACGCCCCGGGGCGCAGGGCGTAGCGGGCGACTGAGGCCGGAGGCACAGGCCGCCCCCGCGCCGTACGAGACCGCACTCGCCCCGGCACCGTACGAGACCGCACTCGCCCCGCCTCACCCCAAGCGCGCCCGCACGTACTCCCGCCAGTCCGCCGTGAACGCCTCCGTGTCCGTACCCAGTACCTCGTGGAGGCCTTTCGCCGGCCCGTCGTCGCCGACCGCCCGGTAGAGCGCCGTCAGCCGGTCCTCGCCCCAGCGCTCGGCGATCAGTTCGCACGCCAGCCAGGCACCCTCGTACGCGCGGCCGAGCGCCGCCGCGTCGCCGCCGAAGCGGAAGTCGGCGTCGGCGGGCAGACGGTCGGGGAGATCGCCGCGGCGGACCGCCCGCTGCAGTTCGGGTGCGGTCTGGCCGGCGGTGCGGTCGGTGCCGCGGTAGGCGGCCCAGTCGGCGAATCCCTCGGAGAGCCACATCGGGGTTCTGGCGGAGGTGTGCGCCCGGGTCGCGACGTGGGCGGTCTCGTGGGTGAGGACGATCCGCCGGCCGAACTCGCCGAGCAGACCGTACGCCTCGGGGTTGACGACCACCCGGTCCGCCGGCGCCACCCCGCTCCCGCCGGTCTCGGCCGTGGTGACCGCCGCGATCCCCCGGTACCCCGCCGCGGGCGCGCCCAGCAGTCGCGCCATCGCGTCCAGCGAGGACGGCACCAGGACGACCACGCGCCCCGCCCACGCCTCGGGCCAGGCGGCCGAGACCGCGGGCACGGCCCGGTCCGCCTCCGCCGCGATCCGCCGGAGCCGCGCCCGGTCCTGACCGACGCCGAGGACCAGGCTGTGTGCGCCGTGTACGACCTCGACGTCGCCCTGCTGCCACAACTGCTGGCCGCCGCCTCGGTCCGGGCGGTCGGCGGTGACGTACCAGCGGCCGTCACGCTCGGCCAGCTCCAGGGTGCGGTCGGTGGTCACGGGCGCGCTGTCGTACCCGTCGAAGCGGTAGCGCAGCTGGGCGTCGGCGATGGCACGGCCGCCGGAGCGCCGCACGCCGGTGAGCCGGTACTCCCAGGAACGCAGCGGTACGTCCGTGAGGTTCGCGAGTTCCTTGCGCCCGGTTTCGCGCAGCTGCCGGGCGGCGGGGTCGAGGGCCGCGAGATACCCGGCCTCGTCGTGCCCGAGCACAGCCGCGGCCCGGGCGTCGAGCGTGCGCTGGATGTCACGGGTCGTGGTGTCCGGTGGCGTGGGCCCGGCGCAGCCGCCCGCGAGGGCGAGCAGCCCGGCGGCGACGAGCGCTGCCACCCGCCGTCCCGCCCTGCGTCCGAGGAATCCCTGACCAGCCACCCTGCCGATCGTATGCGAGCCGCAGGGGCGCGCCGCTGCCGAGAGGGAGACCGCGCGGAGGTCCCGAGGTACGAGGGACTGAGCACGACCGACCGTCGACAGCGGCTGAGGCGCCCCGGAGACGAGCCGAAAAGCCACAAGCCGCAGGGCGCGCCGCTGCCGAGAGGGAGACCGGTGTGCGATCAGCCGGTCAGGGGCGGGTCACCGATGCGATCGGCATCATCCGCACGGGGTCGTAGCGCACGTTCGCCCCGGGATAGGGGGCGTGCACGACCTGGCCGTTGCCGACGTACATCCCGATGTGGCTGGCGTCGGAGCGGTACGTGACGAGGTCGCCGGGCCTGGCCTCCGACAGCGGCACCTGCTGTCCGGCGTAACGCTGCGCCTGGGAGGTGCGCGGCAGCCCCACGCCCGCCTGGGCGTAGGACCACTGGGTGAGCCCGGAGCAGTCGAAGCTGTGCGGCCCGTTGGCGCCCCACACATACGGTCGGCCGACCGCGCTCCGGGCCGCCGCCAGGGCTGCGGCCGCCCGCGAGGAGGACGGCCCGAGGCCGCCCGACAGGTCCGGCAGTCCGTCGCCGCGGCCGGAGCGGGAGGCGCGTTCGTACGCCGTGCGCTCCGACAGGGGAAGGGAGTTCAGCAGCCGCCGCGCCTCGGCGAGCTTCGCCTCGACGGTGCGCTTGTGGCGGGCGACGGCGGACCGCGTGCGCTCCAGCTCGGCCAGCTTCAGGGTGGCTTCGGACCGCTCCTGGCCGAGCGCGCGCTGGGCCCGCTGGAGATCGTGCAGGGCGATGGTCTGGCGGGAGCTGAGCCGGTCGAGGAGCGCGGCCTTGTCGAGGTACGTGTCCGGGTCCTCGGAGAGCAGGAGGGCGAGGGCGGGGTCCATGCCGCCGGAGCGGTACTGGGCGCCGGCCACCGAACCGAGCGTGCTCCGCATCCGGTTGATCCGCTCCTGGCCGCGTGCCGCCCTGTCCTGGGCCGCCGTCACCTGGTCGCGCAGTTCGTCGGCGTGCTCGTCGGCCTTGTTGTGCTGTTCCGTGGCCTTCTCGGCCTGCTCGAACAGCCGGTCGACGTTGGCCCGGGTGGCCTCGGGGGTCTGGACCGGGTCGGCGCCGGCGGGTGCGGTGCCGAGCGCGGCAGCGGCGGTCGCCACCGCGGCCGAGAGGAGGGTGACCCGGGCACCTCGGTTGAAACCGGACGCTGTGGATCGGCGATGGGACGCCACAGGAGCCGTACTCCCTTCCGCTGGACGCAGCTTGGTCAGCTGCTGCGCGGCAGACAGTAACGGTGCGGACACGGAGCGACCAAAGGCCGCAAAGGGTACACACAGTGACGCCCCGCCGGAGATCACAGGTCACCGGCGGGGCGTGCTGTCAGCGGAGGGTCCCGCGATTCGCCCGATTGGGCGTCAACTGCGGGGCGGCGATCAGATCCGGACGCCGAACTGGAAGGTGCCCATGTAGTCCATCGACTCGTAGCGGACGACGGCACCCGGCTTCGGGGCGTGCAGGATCTGGTTGTTGCCCGCGTACAGACCGACGTGCGAAAGGCTGTTGAAGAAGACGAGGTCGCCCGGCTTGAGCTGGCTGCGGCCTATCTTCACGCCGTCGTTCTGCTGGGTGTAGGTGGTCCGCGAGATGCTGATGCCCGCCTGGCGGTAGGACCACTGCGTAAGCCCGGAGCAGTCGTACGAGTTGGGGCCCTCGGCGCCGGACATGTAGGGCTTGCCGAGCTGGGAGGCGGCGGCGTTGAGGGCGGCGGCTCCGCGCTGCGAGGCCGGCACCTCGTTGCCGAGGTCGACGCGGTCGCCCGCGGCCCGGCTGGCGCGCTGCTCCTCCTCCTGCATCTTCGCCCGCTCCGCGGCGGTCAGCGTGTTGAGCAGCTCCCGGGCCTCGGCGAGCTTGCCCTGGTAGCTCTTCTTCTTCTCGCCGAGCGTCTTGCGGACGTCCTCGAGGTCGCCGAGCTTGCGGGCGGCCTCGGCGCGCTCCTGGGCGAGGGTGCGCTGCTTCGACTGGATGTTCTCCAGCGCGGCGGTCTGCTTGGCGCCGATCTGGTCGATCGCGGACGCCTTGTCGAGGTAGGTGTCCGGGTCGGAGGAGAGGAAGAGCTGGATGGCCGGGTCGACGCCACCGGAGCGGTACTGGGCGCTGGCCACCGAACCCAGGCTGTCGCGCAGGGTGTTGAGCTCGTCCTGACCGCGGGCGACCTTGTCCTGGATCGCGTCGATTTCCTTCTGGAGCTTGGTCTGCTGCTCCTTGGCCCCGTTGTACTCCTCGGTGGCCTTCTCCGCCTCGTGGTAGAGCGCGTCGACCTTCGCCTTGACCTCGTCCTTGCTCGGCTTGGCCGGGGCGGCCTGCGCGGCCTGGGAGGTCAGAGCGACTGCCGCGGCGGCGGTTGCGGTGAGCACGGTCACACGGGTGCGGCTCGGCTGCTTGGGACGACGGTGGGACGCCACGAAGGCGAGCTCCTTCTTCCTCGAGCCGCCTACCGGGCAGTGGGGGGTTGAATCCCCGGCTCCGCACAGAGTCAGCTCCCCCGCGAAATTGGGCTGAACTGCACGAAATCGGCGGTTCCTTCGCTGTCGTCCCGGATGGACGATCAACCGCGCGAAGGTTCGAGGCCTGACCCTAGTGACCTTCTTGTGATCAGTTCAAATCCTCATGAGAAAAATCTGGCCCACGAAGCGCATTCTTTACAGACACCACACGCGTAGTAGCGGCGACTTGACCGTACGTTCCGCGAAATCAGGCATTAAGCCTGTCAGTTACGAGCGTCACTAGACACGCGAAAGCCGCTTCAGTAGCAATACGGACGCGACGGGCCTGGCCCCCGCCTGCGCCACTCCGTCGGCGACCTCGCGGTCGGCGGAGACGACGACCACGGGCCGGCCGGGCGGCTCGGCCCGCACGAGCTGACGGATGAGCTCGTCCGCGGTCACGCCCGGCTTGGAGAACAGCACCCGCACACCGCGCGGCGGCGCCAGCAGCACCGGAGCGGCCAGCTCCGCGCCGTCGAAGACACAGGTGATCTCGGCGCCCGTCTGGGCCGCGAGCATCGCGAGACCGCCGAGCAGCCGCAGCCGCTGCTTCTCCAGCGGCATCGTCGGATAGCCGGTCTTGGTGACGTTGTAGCCGTCCACCAAGAGATGCACCTGAGGCAGCGCGAGCAGCTGGTCGAGCAGTGCGGGATCGGTCTCGGAGAGCGCACGGGCCGCGATGTCCTTGGGGGTCATACGGCCGGGCTCCACCGCGTCGACGGTGTCCGCGGGGTGCAGGGACACGGGCGGCAGGGCCAGTTCGCGGCGCAGCCCCGAGGCCGCGTCCAGCACGGTGTCCAGCAGCAGCCGTACGCGCATGTCCTCGATCGAGCGGCCCTCGCGGGCGGCTCTGCGGCTCGCCTCGACGGCCGACTCCGCCTCGCCGAGCCGGGCCTTGAGCCGACGCGTCTCGCTCTCGGCCGCGGACACCTGGGCGTGCGCCTCGGTCTTCGCCGCTTCGAGCTCGGCGGTGCTGCGGCGCAGGGCCGCCTCGCCGCGCTTCACGTCGCTCTGGGCGCTGCGCAGCTTGCGGTGAAGCGATTCGGCTTCCTTGCGCGCGGCCTCCAGTTCGGCGCGCAGCCGCTCGCTCTCGGACCTGGCCTGCGCCCGGAGCCGGTCGAGCTCTTCGCGCAGCCGCTCCAGCTCGCGCCGGCCCTCCTCGTCGGCGCGCTCGGCGTCCGCGCGCTGGGCCTCCTCGCCCGCGGCGGCCACCAGCTTGACCCAGCCGGCCGGGCGCAGTACGTAGGCGGCCGCGGCCACGTCGACGGGGTCGGCGGCCGCGGGCAGCGATCCGGACTCCAGCGCACCGGTCAGCTCCGGCTGAGACTCGCGCAGCCGCTCGCCGATGCGCTGGCGGAACAGCGGGTCGCCCTCCAGTGCGGCGGCCATGGCGTTGCCCGCGAACTTGGCGCGGCGGGTGGGGGTGAACCGGGCGTACTGCCGCAATTGGGCGGGGAGTTCGGTGACGGTCAGCCCGCCGAAGGCGTCCGAGACCAGCGCGACGACCCGTCGCCGCACACCTTCCGGCAGCGGGCGGTCGAGCGCCTCGGCGGCGTCGCCGGCACCGGCCGGTCCGGCGCCGCTGTCAGGCTGCTCCACAATCCGTCACCCCACTGTCTCCCTACGGGCCCGGGCGCCTCCTGTCAGGAGTCGGTGCCCGGCCTGTCCACCAGTTCGATCTGGTCCACGGCGTTGCACCAGCGGCAGCGGACCGACTCGATGGTCTCACTGACCACCTCCCGCTCCTCCACCTTGGGCTCGCCCGCGAGGTCCAGATGGACGTACTCGACGACCTTGGACGAACGCGTCACGTCGAAGCGGGTGAGATTGCCGCACAGGGTGCAGCGCCACCGGGTCAGGGCCGTCGGTATGGGTACCGTCGTCATCGTGCCGTCCTCTTCTGGTCGTGCGTACTGCCCGTAACCCTACGACCTCACGGGTACGCGGTGACACGGCGAGGCAGTCTGCCCCTATCGGTCCCGGTACGCCATGCTCTGGTCATGATCGATCGGCGGACAGCGGTACGGGTCGCGGTGACCGGCCCCGTGGTGACCTACGGAGTGATCGGTCTGTGCTGTCTGCTGTTCGTCATCGGTCCGGTTTCCGGACTCAACCCGTCATACGGCACCGGGGACACGCTGCTCGGCGCCCAGGCCACCCACTTCGAACGCTGGGGCGTCATCCCGGACGAGCTGATGCGCAGCTCCCCGCGTGCGCTCCTCACCCCACTGACCGCGCTCTTCGTGCACGGCAGCTGGCTGCATCTGCTGGGCAACATGCTCTTCCTCTATGTCTTCGGCGCGATGGCGGAGGAGCGCATGGGCCGCATCCAGTTCACGCTCTTCTACCTCGGCTGCGGCTATCTCGCACTCCTCGCGTACGCCGCGGCCAACGCGGACTCGGGCCAGACACTGGTAGGGGCGTCCGGGGCGATCTCCGGGGTGCTCGGAGCGTTCCTGCGCCTCTTTCCCAGGACGCGGGTGACGAGCCTCTTCCCCTTTCTGTTCTTCCTGCCGCTGCGCTTCCCCGCCTGGGCCGTCCTGATCTTCTGGTTCGTCCTGCAGTGGCTGGCGGAGGCGCAGAGCTCGTCGTCGGGGCCGGGGGTGGCGTATCTGGCACATCTGGTGGGGTTCGGGATCGGCTTTCTCTACGCATGGGGCCGTTTCCGGCAGACGGCTAGAGTGAAAGCCCAAGCAGCGGCCACCGAGGGAGAAAGACAGCCGTGATCACTGCGATCGTGCTCATCAAGACCAGCGTGGACCGCATCCCCGAGATCGCCGAGGCGATCAACGCGGTGGAGAACGTCAGCGAGGTCTTCTCGGTCACCGGTACGTACGACCTGATCGCGATGGTCCGGGTCAGCAAGCACGAGGACCTGGCGGACGTCATCCCGGGCCACATCAGCAAGATCCCGGGCGTCGAGGCGACGGACACGCACGTCGCGTTCCGTACGTACTCGCAGCACGACCTGGAGGCGGCGTTCGCGATCGGCCTCGACGCCTAGGCCGTGTTTGAGAACTCCCGCCTGGCCCGTGACGCCTGACACGCACTCCCCCGTAGCCCTTCGGGCACGGGAGGTGCCCCCACGCTGCGTTGTCGGAGTCATCCAAGTACGTCCAGTACGAGGATGATCCTCCGCCTTGCGATTGCACGCACCAGACGCCTCGAGCCCCGCCCTGCGGGCGGACGGCGCCAGTTCTCAAACACGGCCTAGGCCCTGTCCGGCGACCGGCCCGCACACCAGGCCCGCCCGGGGACACCCCCGGGCGAAGCTCCGGGGGAGTTCAAGCACGGACGCCCGGAGGGACATCCCGTCGGCAGCCGGCACGGTGCGCGCGAAGCGCTCGGCCGCGCCGGCGAATTCCTCGCCGACGCGGCCGAGCGCGTCATGAGCACGGTCCTGCTGGGGACGGGACTCGCCCCGCGTCTCAGACCGCGGGCACGCACCTGCCGTCCTCGGTGCGGTAGTTCCACTTCGCACCGTCGCGCACGAGTTCCTTCACGGCCCGTACGAAGCGCTCGACATGCTCGTCCGGCGTGCCGGCGCCGAAGCTGACCCGGATCGCGTTCAGCGAGGGCCGGCCCGGCTCGGCCTCCGGCGCACCGCACTCGCCCGGGTCCTGCGGGTCGCTGCCGAGCAGGGTGCGGACCAGCGGATGGGCGCAGAAGAGTCCGTCCCGTACGCCGATGCCGTACTCGGCGGACAGCGCGGCGGCGAAGTGCGAGCTGTTCCAGCCCTCCACGACGAAGGAGATGACACCGACGCGCGGTGCGTCGTCGCCGAACAGCGAGAGGATCGTGACCTCCGGCACCTCCGCCAGGCCCTCGCGGACCTTCCCGATCAGATGGCGCTCGCGCGCGACGAGCGCGTCGAAACCGGCTTCCGTCAGCGCCTTGCACGCGGACGCGATCGAGTAGACGCCGATGACGTTCGGCGAACCGGCCTCGTGGCGGGCGGCGGTGGTGTGCCAGTCCACTTCCACCCCACCGTCGTTGCGGCGCGCGACCTTCTTCGAGGCACCGCCACCGGCCAGGTACGGCTCCGCCTTCTGCAGCCAGTCCGCGCGCCCGGCGAGCACACCCGACCCGAACGGGGCGTACAGCTTGTGCCCGGAGAAGGCGACCCAGTCGACGTCCAGGTCCTTCACCGAGACGGGGTGGTGCGGCGCGAGCTGCGCGGCGTCCAGCACGACGCGCGCGCCGTGGGCGTGGGCGGCGGCCGTGAGTTCGCGTACCGGCCAGAGCTCCCCGGTGACATTGGACGCGCCGGTCACGCAGACCAGCGCGGGGCCGTAGGGGTCGCGGTCGGCGAGGGCCAGCTCCAGGGTCCGCACCGCCTCGCCCGGCGTGCGCGGCGCGTCGAGGTACGTCACGCGGGCGTCCCTCCACGGCAGCAGCGAGGCGTGGTGCTCGGTCTCGAAGACGAACACCTGGCAGTCGGCGGGGAGTACGGCGGCCAGCAGGTTGAGCGAGTCGGTGGTCGAGCGGGTGAAGACGACCTGGTCACCGTCCCGGCAGTCGAGGAACTCGTGCACCGCCACGCGGCTGTTCTCGAACAGGTCCGTGGAGAGCTGCGAGAGGTACCCGGCGCCGCGGTGCACGCTGCCGTAGTACGGGGCGTACGCGGCCACGTCGTCCCACACCCGCTGCAGCGCCGGCGCGCTCGCCGCGTAGTCGAGGGCGGCATACGTGACCTCGCCACCGGTCACGAGCGGCACGGTGACGTCCCGGCCGAGTACAGGCAGCGGGGCGGCACAGCAGGGGTCGGCGTCGGTGGCGACGGCAGCGGTGGTGGCGGCGGTGACAGTGGCGGTGGCAGTGACGGTGGCTTCGGCGGTGTTCGGGCATGCGGACATGGCGGTATCTCCCGGCAGGAAAAGGCGAATCGGCTTCAAGAACCCGTGCGGCAGCCGCCCAACCGGCGCTCCGCATACGGGGGTTGCCTCGACGCACGGCCGTCACCGTACGGAGGGAATTGAAGTGAGGGGCTTCGCGCCCTATCGCATTCGCTTGCTCACGAGACTGCTCCCTTGAGGACCAGGACCCCAGGGGTTGCAAGGGGTCCGCGCTTGCCGCGGACCTCGCTGCCCACGGCCTGGTCTTCACCCGGGGCACCCCGCCACGGACGGAGGGTTGCCGGACAGCGGGCCGGGGCCGTAGTCGCTGTCACTCATGACCTGTCGCGAAGCTATGCCAGCCGGTCGCCCCCGCGCAACTCGTGTCCGGATACCGGGACGTCGCTCGCCCGCGACTCCACCGCGGCTTCCCGGCAGCTCTTCACGGCCCCACAGCTCCGCACGATGTCCGCACAACGCCTGCACGCAAAGGTGCGGGGCCCGTGCCCGCACAGACCCCGCACCAGCACGCCCACCGGGGGGCGTTACGCGTTGCTCGCCGCCACCCAGCGGTCCAGCGCCTGCTTCGCCGCCCCGGAGTCGATGGACTCCGCGGCCTTCGCGATCCCGGCCCGGAGTTGCTCCACCAGAGTGCCCCCGCCCGGGTCCAGCGCGGCCAGCGCCGCCGCCGAGTTGAGCAGGACCGCGTCCCGCACCGGGCCGGACTCACCGGCGAGGAGCCGGCGGGCGACATCCGCGTTGTACGAGGCGTCCGCGCCGCGCAGCGCTTCGACCGGGACCAGCTCGATGCCCACGTCCCGGGGGTCGAAGGCCTCCTCGCGCACCGCGCCGTCCCGGACGACCCACACCCGGGACGTCGCGGTCGTGGTGAGCTCGTCCAAGCCGTCGTCACCGCGGAAGACCAGCGCGCTGGATCCCCGTTCGGCGAGCACTCCGGCCATGATCGGCGCCATCCGGGCATCGGCGACGCCCGTGGCCTGGGCCTTCACCCGGGCGGGGTTGGTGAGCGGACCCAGGAAGTTGAACGTCGTACGGATTCCGAGCTCCTTGCGCGCCGCGGCCACATGCCGCAGCGCGGGGTGGAACTTCACGGCGAAGCAGAAGGTGATCCCCGCTTCCTCCGCGACCTCGGCCACCCGCTCCGGCGTCAGCTCCAGATTGACGCCGAGCTTCTCCAGGACGTCCGAGGCGCCGCTCGCACTGGACGCGGCACGGTTGCCGTGCTTGACCACCTTCGCGCCGGTGCCGGCCACCACGATCGCGGACATCGTCGAGATGTTGACGGTCTTCGCGCCGTCGCCGCCGGTGCCCACGATGTCGACGGTCGCCCCGGGGACGTCGATCACCCGGGCGTGGGCGTACATCGTCCGTACGAGACCGGAGATCTCCTCGACCGTCTCGCCCTTGGCCCGCAGCGCGACGGCGAACCCGGCGATCTGCGCGTCGGTGGCCTCGCCCCGCAGAATCCGGTCCATGGCCCACGCGGTGGCTTCCGCGCTCTGGTCGCGGCCGTACAGCAGGGAGTCCAGTACCCCGGGCCAGGAAAGGCCCGCCGCGGTAGTGCCTCCTGCGGGGGTCACAGCGCTCATGGTCGCTCCTGGGTCCGTACGTATAGGAATGCCACCACCCTATCGAGCGCAGGGGACGGCAAAGAGCCCCGTCCATCGAGTGGACGGGGCTCCTGCCGTGGCGATCGCTGCGATCAGTGGGTGGGATCAGTGGTGGCCGTGGCCGCTCGTGATCTCCTTGAACTCCTCGACGGTCGGCTTGGGAATCTGGTTCCCCTCGCCGTAGTAGCCCTTGCTGAGCCTCGCCCGGAGCTTCTGCGTGAGCGGCACCTTGCGCTCGACACCGTTCTCGTCGACCGTCGGGCCGATCTCGAGCGGCTCGTACTGCTCGTGCGCCGTGAGCGTGTGCAGGGCCTCCTGCGTCAGCGGCTCGTGGACCTCGACGAACTCACCGTGCGGCAGTCGCTTGATGATGCCGGACTCGCGTCCGTGCAGCACCTTGTCCTTGTCGCGCCGCTGCAGACCCAGGCAGATCCGCTTGGTGACGATGAAGGCGATGACCGGCCCGACGAAGAACGCGATCCGGACGAACCAGGTGATCGAGTTGATCGACAGGTTGAAGTGGGTCGCCCAGATGTCGTTTCCACCACCGACGAGCAGCACGAAGTACCAGGTCAGCCAGGCCACGCCGAAGGCGGTACGGGTCGGCGCGTTGCGCGGGCGGTCCAGGATGTGGTGCTCGCGCTTGTCACCCGTGACCCAGGACTCGACGAACGGGTACACCGCGATCGCCACCAGGACCAACGGGAAGATGATCAGCGGGATGAAGACGCCCAGGACCAGCGTGTGGCCCCAGAGGTTGATCTCCCAGCCGGGCATGACACGGATCAGACCCTCGGAGAAGCCCATGTACCAGTCGGGCTGTGCACCCGTGGACACCTGGTCCGGGCGGTACGGGCCGATGGCCCAGATCGGGTTGATCTGAGCGATCGCCGAGACGACCGTGATGATGCCGAAGACCAGGAAGAAGAAGCCTCCGGCCTTGGCCATGTAGATCGGCAGCAGCGGCATGCCGACGACGTTCTTGTTGGTCCGGCCGGGGCCAGCGAACTGCGTGTGCTTGTGGTAGAAGACCAGGATCAGGTGCGCCACCAGCAGGCCCATCATGATGCCGGGCAGCAGCAGGATGTGGACCGAGTAGAACCGGGCCACGAAGTCGCCGCCGGGGAACTCGCCGCCGAACAGGAACATCGACAGGTAGGTGCCGACGACCGGGACGGACAGGATCGCGCCCTCCATGAAGCGGACACCGGTGCCCGAGAGCAGGTCGTCCGGGAGCGAGTAACCGGTGAAGCCGGTGAACATGCCGAGGACGAGCAGCAGGAAGCCGAACAGCCAGTTGATCTCACGCGGCTTGCGGAACGCGCCCGTGAAGAAGACGCGCATCATGTGGACCATCATGGCCGCGAGGAAGATCAGCGCGCCCCAGTGGTGGATCTGCCGGATGAGCAGACCACCGCGGACGTCGAAGCTGATGTCCAGGGTCGAGGCGAAGGCCTCCGACATCAGCCGGCCCTGCATCGGGACGTAGCTGCCGTGGTACTCCACCTCGTTCATCGACGGGTGGAAGAACAGCGTCAGGTACACACCCGTGAGGATGATGACGATGAAGCTGTAGAGCGCGACCTCACCCAGCATGAAGGACCAGTGGTCCGGGAAGATCTTGCGCATGTTGGTCTTGGCCAGGGAGTAGATCCCGAGACGGCCGTCGGCCCAGTCGGCGACCCGCTCGCCCGCGGGTGCCTTCCTCTTTGATTCAGCTGAAGTGCTCATCCGCGCTCCCAGTAGGCAGGACCGACGGGCTCTTCGAAGTCGCCGAGCGCCTCGAGGAAGCCTTCGTCATTCACGCCGATCCGCAGCTGCGGGAGGGCGTGACCGGCCGGGCCGAAGATGACGCGGGCGCCGTCGGAGAGGTCGAAGGTGGACTGGTGGCACGGGCAGAGGACGTGGTGCGTCTGCTGCTCGTACAGGGAGATCGGGCAGCCCACGTGGGTGCAGATCTTCGAGTACGCAACGATGCCGTCGTGGGACCACTCGAGCTCGCGCTTGTCCTTGATGTCCTCCGGCTGGATCCGGACGATCATCAGGGCGGCCTTGGCGATCTCGGTCTGGAAGCTGTGGTCCTCCTCCGACAGGCCCTCGGGCATGGCGAAGGTCAGCGAACCGACAGCGACGTCCTCGGGACGCAGCGGCTGATTCGTGTTCATGTTGATGAGCTGCTTGCCCTTGGCCCACAGCGTGTGGCGGAGCTTGTCCTCGGGCAGCGGGCCCAGGTCGCGCAGCAGCACCACACCGGAGAGCGGCACCATGGCCAGCGCTCCGAACATGGTGTTGCGCAGGAGCTTGCGCCGGGCGAAGCCGGACTCCTCGGCACCGGCCGCGAAGTCGGCGTGCACCTTGGCCCGGAGCTCGGGCTCGGCCTCGATCGGGTGACGGTCGTCGGCGATCTCCGTGTCGGACATCAGGGTGCGGGCCCAGTGGACCGCGCCCGCTCCGATGCAGAACAGCGCGACACCGAGGGTCATACCCAGCGCGAAGTTCAGCGCGCTCACATGACCGAACGGCCAGATGTAGACGATCTCGTCGGCCGGGAAGATCACGTACGAGGCGATGAAGGCGATCGTGGCCAGCATCGACAGCGTGAACAAGAGGGCGACTGTACGCTCGGACCGCTTGGCGGCCCGCTCGTCGATGTCCTGGATGCGCGGCTTGTGGGCGGGAAGGCCCGGGTCGGCGAAAGGATCTTCCTTCGCCGCTACCTCGCCACGCGCGTGGTCCTGCTCGGACGGCAGGGTCTCTTCTGGAATGTCTTGGCTACTCATGACTTCTTGGCCTTAGCGGTGTGGGCCGCGACCCAGACGGCAACTGCGATCAGCGCACCCAGACCGAAGACCCATGCGAACAGGCCCTCACTGACGGGGCCGAGGCCGCCCAGGCTGAGGCCGCCGGGGCTCTCCGACTCGCCGCTGTTCACGGTCTGGATGTAGGCGATGATGTCCCTCTTCTCCTGCTCCGGCATCGTTCCGTCCGGGAAGGAGGGCATGTTCTGCGGGCCGGTCTGCATGGCCTCGTAGATGTGCTTCGGGCTCACGCCTTCGAGGTTCGGGGCGTACTTGCCGTGCGTCAGGGCACCGCCCTCACCCGTGAAGTTGTGGCACTGGGCGCAGTTGGTGCGGAACAGGTCGCCGCCCTTGGCGATGTCAGCACCTTCCGGGCTGTACTGCTTCTCGGTCGGCGTGACCGGACCGGCACCGAGGGAGGCGACGTACGCCGCGAGCTGGTCGATCTCGGCCTGCGAGTAGATGACGGGCTTCTTCGGCACCTGGGCGCCCGGCTGCTGTGCGGGCATACGGCCGGTGCCGACCTGGAAGTCCACGGCGGCGGAACCGACGCCGACCAGGGAAGGTCCGTCGGACGTGCCCTGACCGCCGGTTCCGTGGCAGCTGGCGCAGCCGACGGTGTAGAGCTTCTTGCCCTCCTCGATGGCGAGGGACTGGGCGGTTTCATCGGCCTGCGCCTTGTCCGCGGGTGCGAACGCGGCGTACAGCCCCCCAGTGGCCGCCAGCGCGAGGAGTAGGACGACGAGCGCCGCCAGCGGATGGCGTCGTCGTGCGGAGAGCTTTTTCACGGATTACCCCGGTGTCAGGATCTTCTGCGTCGATGCTTCTGGAATGTGTGCGGGTACGAGCCCGGTGCTACTTGATCATGTAGATCGTGGCGAAGAGGCCGATCCAGACGACATCGACGAAGTGCCAGTAGTAGGACACGACGATGGCGGCGGTTGCCTGCTCGTGGGTGAATCTCCGGGCCGCGTACGTCCTGCCGAGAACCAGCAGGAAGGCGATGAGACCGCCCGTCACATGCAGACCGTGGAAGCCGGTGGTCAGGTAGAACACCGAGCCGTACGGGTCGGACGAGAGCGAGAGGCCCGCGTCCTTGACCAGCTCGGTGTACTCGAAGACCTGGCCGCCGATGAAGATCGCACCCATCACGAACGTGATCACGAACCAGGTGCGGAGCTTCTTCACGTCACCGCGCTCGGCGGCGAAGACGCCGAGCTGGCAGGTGAGGGAGGAGAGCACCAGGATCGTGGTGTTGGTCGCCGAGAACGGGAAGTTCAGGTGTTGAGCCTGCTGGGACCAGTACTCGGCACCCATCACCGATCGCAGGGTGAAGTACATCGCGAAGAGGGCCGCGAAGAACATCAGCTCGGAACTCAGCCAGATGATGGTTCCGACGCTGGTGAGGTTCGGCCGATTGACCGACGGGTGCGCGTGCCCGGTTTCTACTGTCGTTGCTGTCGCCACGACCGACATTATGTCGGTCGCTTATCCAGCCCTCACTCCGGGGGGTGCCGTTCGGTGTGTCCATCTCTCTCTCGGGTTCGCGTCCAGGACCGAACGGCCCATCGAAAGGCTGTCATTAGCGGTGCTGACGAGGCGCCGGGAGGGGTAGCATCCCGCGCATCGGTGCAGCCCGCAGTTCTCCCTGACGAACCGGAGGAACAATGCAGTCGACCGCCACGGTGCTGGTGTACAGCGACAACTCCAGCACCCGCGAACAGGTGCGGCTCGCCACGGGCCGCCGCCCGGCCGCCGATGTTCCCCCGGTCGAGTTCATCGAGTGCGCGACGCTGCCCGCGGTTCTCAAGGAGCTGGGCAAGGGCGGTGTCGACGTCTGTGTCCTGGACGGCGAGGCGGTGCCCGCGGGCGGTATGGGCGTCTGCCGGCAGATCAAGGACGAGATCTTCCGGTGCCCGCCGGTGCTGGTGCTCATGGGGCGCCCGCAGGACGCCTGGCTGGCCACGTGGAGCCGTGCGGACGCCGCGGTGACGCTCCCGGTCGAGCCGGTGGAGTTCGCGGACGCACTGGCCGGACTGCTGCGCAGGGGGCGGGCGGCGGCCTGAACCTGCCCGCCCCGTACCGGGGTCAGATCTGGGGCCGCAGGCGTGCCTCGTCGGCCGGGCCGCTGCCCTCCCGGACGCCTCCCAGCAGGGCGCTGCCCGTGCGCCACTCGTCCCAGTCGAGGTTCCAGTCACCGAAACCGTTCCCGAACGGATCCATCATGCCGCCAAGGCTGTTGACGACCTTGACGATGTCGCCCTCGCGGACGGTTTTGTAGAACCACGCGGCGTTGCCGGTGGACATCCCGGTACAGCCGTGGCTGACGTTCGCGTATCCCTGGGAGCCGACGGACCAGGGCGCGGCGTGGACGTACTCGCCACTCCAGGTGACGCGCGTCGCGTAGTACACGGGCAGGTCGTAGGACTCGGCGCTGTCGACGGGGATGCCGATGCTGGTGCCGCGCATCCGGACGAAGTACTCCTTGCCGAGCACCACCTTGACCCCGTTCCGGGTGGAGAAGCCCGGTTTGCCGGTGGTCACCGGAATGGTATTGATCACTTCTCCGTTCCGCTTGACCGTCATCTGGTGCGTACTCGCGTCGGTGATGGCCTCGATCCGGTCACCGATGGTCAGATTGAGCGGTTTCACGGCGCCGCCGTACATCTCGCCGATCTTGACGCCCTCCAGACTGCTGTGCACCCGGACGGTGGCGCCCGACGGCCAGTACTCCATCGGCCGGTAGTGCAGCTTCTTGTCGTCCACCCAGTGCCAGGCCCCGTCCACCGCGGGCGAGGACTCGACCTTCAGCTTGCGCTCGACGGCGGCCCTGGCGGCCCTGTCGGCCACGGGCGCGCTGAGCTCGGCGGTGATGGGCTGTCCTACCCCGTACGTGCCCTGCTTCGGGCCGAGTTCGATCTTCAGGATCCGCTTGGCGGGGGCCGTGTCGAAGGTGATGGTGCGGGATCCGGGAGCGCCGCCGCCGTTCTCCGTGGCGACCTTGACGGTGTAGCGCGTACCGGCCGAGAGAGGGGCCGTGGAGCGCCATCTGGCGCCGTCCGCGGTGAGTTCGCCCGCCAGGTAGCGGCCGGCCGCGTCGACCGCGGTGACGTCCGTGATACGGCCGTCCTTGCCCTTGGCGGTCACTTCCAGGGGTTTGTCGGGGTTCACCTTGGTGCTTCCCGCGACGGTGTTGAAGGCGACCTGACGCGTCGCGTCGTACGGCCTCGCCGACAACGGGTGGCTGTCCTGGCCGCCGCACGCGGTCATCCCTGCCCCGAGGGCCAGGGCCAGCACGGTGCAGCTCGCTATGGTGCGCTTGCGCGGCGTGTCGTTCATGAGCACACGCTATGAACAATGCCCGGTAACGGCGCGCGGGACGACTGCAAACGAGGGGCCCGGACACCACCCGTCCGGGTGAGTGTCCGGGCCCCTGCGCAGTGCGGAGCAGCGGATTCGCTACTGGTTCTGGTTCTCGCCGCGGTAGTACTCGAAGACCCAGCCGAACAGGCCGACCATGATCAGCGGAGCCGAGAAGTACAGGATCCACCAGCCCATGGCGATGGCCAGGAAGGCGAGCGCACCGCCGACGGCGAGCGAGAGCGGCTGCCAGCTGTGCGGGGAGAAGAAGCCCACCTCGCCGGCCTCGTCCGCGACATCGGCCTCCTTGTCGTCCTGGGCCATGGCGTCCACTCGCCGGGCCGTGAAGGCCAGGTAGTAGCCGATCATGATGCTCAGGCCGAAGGCCAGGAAGAGCGCCGTCGTACCGGCCGGCTCCTTCGACCACACGCCGTAGAGGATGGCGATGGCGAGGATGAAGACGCTCAGCCAGATGAACATCCTGCCTTGGATCTTCACTTGCCGGCCTCCTTGTCAGCGGCGATGGCACCGTGACCGGCCTGCTCGAGCTGGTCGAGAGCCGCGATCTCCGGGTGGTGCAGATCGAACGCCGGGGATTCGGAGCGGATCCGCGGCAGGGTGAGGAAGTTGTGCCGCGGCGGCGGGCAGGACGTCGCCCATTCGAGCGAACGGCCGTAGCCCCACGGGTCGTCGACCTCGACCTTCTTGCCGTACTTCGCCGTCTTCCAGACGTTGTAGAGGAACGGCAGGATCGACAGTCCGAGCACGAAGGACGAAATGGTCGAGATCGAGTTCAGTGCCGTGAAGCCGTCGGCGGCCAGATAGTCCGCGTACCGGCGCGGCATGCCCTCGGCACCGAGCCAGTGCTGGACCAGGAACGTGCCGTGGAAGCCGATGAACAGCGTCCAGAACGTCATCTTGCCGAGGCGCTCGTCCAGCATCTTGCCCGTGAACTTCGGCCACCAGAAGTGGAATCCGGCGAACATCGCGAAGACCACGGTGCCGAAGACGACGTAGTGGAAGTGCGCGACGACGAAGTACGAGTCGGAGACGTGGAAGTCCATCGGGGGCGAGGCCAGGATGACACCGGTCAGACCACCGAAGGTGAAGGTGATCAGGAAGCCGATCGTCCAGAGCATCGGAGTCTCGAAGGACAACGAGCCCTTCCACATGGTGCCGATCCAGTTGAAGAACTTCACACCGGTCGGTACCGCGATCAGGAAGGTCATGAAGGAGAAGAACGGCAGTAGCACTCCGCCGGTGACGTACATGTGGTGGGCCCACACGGTCACGGACAGACCGGCGATCGCGATGGTCGCGGCCACCAGACCGATGTAACCGAACATCGGCTTGCGGCTGAAGACCGGAATGATCTCCGAGACGATTCCGAAGAACGGCAGCGCGATGATGTACACCTCTGGATGGCCGAAGAACCAGAAGAGGTGTTGCCACAGCAATGCGCCGCCGTTGGAGGCGTCGAAGACATGCGCGCCGAACTTACGGTCCGCCTCCAGGGCGAACAGGGCCGCGGCCAGCACCGGGAAGGCGAGCAGGACCAGCACACCGGTCAGCAGCACGTTCCAGCAGAAGATCGGCATCCGGAACATCGTCATGCCGGGCGCGCGCATGCAGATGATCGTGGTGATGAAGTTGACCGAGCCGAGGATCGTACCGAAGCCGGAGAAGGCCAGACCCATGATCCACATGTCGGCGCCGACGCCCGGCGAGCGGACCGCGTCCGACAGCGGGGAGTAGGCGAACCAGCCGAAGTCGGCCGCACCGTTCGGGGTGATGAAGCCGGCCACCGCGATGATCGAGCCGAAGAGGTACAGCCAGTACGCGAACATGTTCAGCCGCGGGAACGCCACATCGGGCGCGCCGATCTGCAGCGGCATGATCCAGTTGGCGAATCCGGCGAACAGCGGCGTCGCGAACATCAGCAGCATGATCGTGCCGTGCATCGTGAACGCCTGGTTGAACTGCTCGTTCGACATGATCTGCGTACCCGGACGGGCCAGCTCGGCGCGCATGAAGAGCGCCAGGAGGCCGCCGATGCAGAAGAAGACGAACGAGGTCGCCAGGTAGAGCGTACCGATGGTCTTGTGGTCGGTGGTGGTCAGCCACTTCACCACCACATTGCCGGGCTGCCGGCGCCGGACGGGGAGCTCGTTCTCGTACGAGTCGTCAGCCGTCGCAGCACCCTGGGGTTCGTTGAGGATGCTCACAGTTTGTTCGTCTCCGCATTCCGGGCCGGGCCCGACTGCTCAATTCCCGACGGGATGAAGCCGGTCTGCCCCTTCTCGGCCAGCTCCTTCAGGTGCTGCTGGTAGCGCTCCGGGGAGACGACCTTGACGTTGAAGAGCATCCGGGAGTGGTCGACACCGCAGAGCTCGGCACACTTGCCCAGGAACGTGCCCTCCTGGTTCGGCGTCACCTCGAAGACGTTGGTGTGACCCGGGATGACGTCCTGCTTGAACAGGAAGGGGACCACCCAGAAGGAGTGGATGACGTCACGGGAGGTCAGGATGAAACGGACCTTCTCCCCCTTGGGCAGCCACAGCGTGGGGCCGGGGTTGCCGGTCTGCGGGTTCCGGGTTCCGGGGATGCCGGCGTCGTAGACGCCCTCGGCTCCCTTGGGGAAGTCGTTGGTGTACTTGTCCGGAATCGCGTTCAGTTGCTTCTGGGCCGCGGCATCACCGGTGGCCGGGTTCCCGTCCACGTCCTCCAGGTAGTTGAAGCCCCAGCTCCACTGGTAGCCGACCACGTTGATGGTGTGGGCCGGCTCCTTGGAGAGGGCGAGGAGCTTCGACTCATCACGCGCGGTGAAGTAGAAGAGCACCGAAACGATGATGAGCGGGACCACGGTGTACAGCGCCTCGATGGGCATGTTGTACCGGGTCTGCGGAGGAACCTCGATCTTGGTGCGGCTGCGCCGGTGGAAGATGACGCTCCACAGGATCAGACCCCACACCAGCACGCCCACGGCGAGCGCGGCCGCCCAGGAGCCCTGCCAGAGGGAGAGGATCCGCGGAGCTTCCTCCGTGACCGGCTTGGGCATTCCGAGGCGGGGGAAGTCTTCCCAGTTGTACGAGCAACCAGTGGCTGTCGCCAGGATCAGGCCCGCAGTCAGCACCTGCGGCAGCTTCCGCCGCATCGGGCGCCGCGACGAGCGGTCGGAGCCGTTGGGACTCACGTAGCGCCTTCCCGAGAGTCTCGCCCGCGCGGCCGGCTGCGGCCGTCTCGCTGGTCGGTCGCCGGCCCTGACGCGGGCAGGGGTTTGGATGTTTATGCGGACCAAACCCTACTGGACGCAATTTGGGGTCGCGCATGGAGGGTGCCCAACGCGCCGTCCGACGACCCGAAGGGGTGGACCGCACGGTTCCGCAAGCGGTCCCGCAGCTGGTCACGGGCCTCGACTGGGCACCTGCGGCGGCCTTCTGACACCCTCTCCGGAGCGCGGGGTCAGGACCGTGTCCGGCGGATCGGATCGCGAGCCCGGCAAGATCCAGTCGTGGGCCCGGCAAGATCAACCGGACAGGGCCTAACGTGGAAACGTGCCCTACTTCGACGCCGCATCCTCGGCTCCACTGCACCCGGTCGCCCGGCAGGCCCTCCAGGCCGCCCTCGACGAGGGGTGGGCGGACCCCGCCCGCCTGTACCGCGAGGGGCGGCGGGCACGGATGCTGCTGGACGCGGCGCGGGAGGCGGCGGCGGATGCCGTCGGGTGTCGTCCCGACGAGCTCGTTTTCACCCCATCGGGGACACGCGCCATTCATACGGGCATCTCGGGCGCACTGGCGGGGCGCCGCCGTGTCGGGCGCCACCTGGTCGTGTCAGCGGTCGAGCACTCCGCGGTGCTGCACGCGGCGGAGGGCCTGCCGGTCACCGAGGTGCCGGTGGACCGCTGGGGCGCGGTGTCGCCGGGCGAGTTCGCGGAGGCGCTGCGCGAGGAGACCGCGCTGGCCTGTCTGCAGTCCGCGAACCACGAGGTCGGCACCGAACAGCCGGTCGCCGAGGTGGCCGAGATGTGTGCTGCGGCCGGGGTGCCGCTGCTCGTCGACGCGGCGCAGTCGCTGGGGTGGGGACCGGTCGCCGCGGACTGGTCCCTGCTGACCGCAAGCGCCCACAAATGGGGCGGGCCGGCGGGCGTCGGTCTCCTCGCGGTCCGCAAGGGCGTCCGGTTCGCCCCCCAAGACCCCGCGGACGAAAGGGAGTCGGGCCGCGCGCCCGGCTTCGAGAACATCCCGGCGATCGTGGCAGCCGCGGCGTCCCTGCGGGCGGTGCGGGACACGGCGGCGGCGGAGGCGCGGCGGCTGACGGCGCTGGTGGACCGGATCCGCGCCCGGGTCCCGGAGCTGGTACCGGACGTCGAGGTGGTCGGCGATCCGGTGCGCCGGCTCCCCCATCTCGTCACGTTCTCCTGTCTCTATGTCGACGGAGAGACCGTGCTGCACGATCTGGACCGGGCCGGGTTTTCCGTATCGTCGGGTTCGTCGTGCACGAGCTCGACGCTGACTCCGAGCCATGTCCTGCGGGCGATGGGGGTCCTGAGCGAGGGCAATGTGCGGGTGTCCCTGCCGACGGGCACGACGGAGGAGGAGGTGGACCGCTTCCTGGAGGTCCTGCCGGGGGTCGTCGCCGACGTCCGCCGCCGCCTCGACGCTCCGGTCCCGCCCGCGGCCTCCACCGGGCAGGCGTCCCTCGTCGTGGACGCCCTGGGCAAGCGCTGCCCCATCCCCGTCATCGAGCTCGCCAAGGTCATCGGCGACGTCCCGGTGGGCGGCACGGTCACCGTCCTCTCCGACGACGAGGCCGCGCGCCTCGACATCCCCGCGTGGTGCGAGATGCGGGGCCAGGACTACGAGGGTGAGCACCCGGCGGTGCGGGGCACCGCGTACGTGGTGCGGCGGCGGTCCTGAACGGGGCGCGGACCGGGATTCCGCCGGGATTCCGCCGGGGCTCCGCCCCTGACCCCGCGCCCCATGCGCCGGGGACTCCACAAGATCCCCGGCGCATGAGTACGGACACCCGGGCCGGTCCCTACGACAGGTGCGCCCGGACCTCCGCCGCCGCGTCGTGGCCGTAGGCCTTGGTGAAGCGGTCCATGAAGTGGGCACGGCGCAGCGTGTACTCCTGGGTGCCCAGGGTTTCGATGACCAGCGTCGCGAGCATGCAGCCGACCTGTGCCGCGCGCTCCAGGCCGACGCCCCACGACAGACCCGAGAGGAAGCCCGCGCGGAACGCGTCGCCGACGCCCGTCGGGTCGACCTTGGAGTCCTCCTCCGGGCAGCCGACCTCGATGACGGACTCACCCTTCCTCTCGATACGCACCCCGCGGGAGCCGAGCGTGGTGACCCGGTGGCCGACGCGGCCGAGGATCTCCTCGTCGGTCCAGCCGGTCTTGGACTCGATGAGGCCCTTCTCGTACTCGTTGGAGAAGAGGTAGGTCGCCCCGTCCAGCAGTATCCGGATCTCGTCGCCGTTCATCCGCGCGATCTGCTGTGAGAAGTCCGCGGCGAACGGGATGCCCCGGGACCTGCACTCCTCGGTGTGCCGCAGCATCGCCTCGGGGTCGTCGGCGCCGATCAGCACCAGGTCGAGACCGCCGACCCGGTCCGCGACCGCCTTCAGCTCGATCTGCCGGGCCTCGCTCATGGCGCCCGTGTAGAAGGAGCCGATCTGGTTGTGGTCCGCGTCGGTCGTGCAGACGAAGCGCGCGGTGTGCAGTACCTCGGAGATCCGTACCGACGACGTGTCGACCCCGTGCCGGTCCAGCCAGGCGCGGTACTCGTCGAAGTCGGAGCCGGCCGCCCCGACCAGGATGGGGCGGGTGCCGAGCTGGCCCATACCGAAGCAGATGTTGGCGCCGACCCCTCCTCTGCGCACGTCGAGGTTGTCGACCAGGAAGGAGAGGGAGACCGTGTGCAGCTGGTCCGCGACCAGCTGGTCGGCGAAGCGGCCGGGGAAGGTCATGAGGTGGTCGGTGGCGATGGAGCCGGTGACTGCGATTCGCACGGCGAGGTGCTCCTGGAGGGAGGCGGCGACGTTGACAGTTCACGCTACCGGTTCCCGGCAGCCGCCTCGTAGTCGGAAACTACCCGATAGTAGGTCTTTTTTCCGTCACGCAACGATGCGTACGGTGCCCGTATGCCGAAGCACATCGCCCCGCGCGAGCTGCGGGAAACCGAAGTCAGCCTGGCCGAGCTGCGCGGGGACAGCGCACGGATGGCGCCCCACTGGGCCGTACCGCCTGTCGCCGCTTCCGCCCCCGTGCCACCGTCGCTGATCCATGGCGTGGTGGTTTCCCCCGCCTCCGCCCGCCTGGTCGGAGCGATGTCCGTGTACGGCGACTGACGCCGCAGACGGGAACCGCACGCTCGCCCGCTCCGTCCCAGGGGTGTCCCCCGTTACGGGTCCCGAAGGAGCGATGCGGTGAGCAGTACAGAGCGGCCCCGGAAGAGTGCCGACGGCCCCGACAGCCCGCGCAGGCGGCGGTCGCCGCTGGTGGTCGCCTCGGTGGCCGCGGCGGTGCTGGTCGCCGGGGGCGGCGGTGCGTACTTCGCCATGACGGCGTCCGACGGCGGCGGCGACGTGCCGGGCGCCGACCGCAATCCTCCGGTGCTGGCGCTCGACGGCTATACGGAGAGCGGGCCGCCCACAGGCATCGCGCCGGGCGAGCCCGATCCGAACGGTGTGGTGTACCGGGCCACGGGCGAGCTGCCGGACGGCCCCGGGGCGGCTCCGGTGTACCGGGCGGACGGGACGGTCGGCGCGGCGGAGGTGACCCGGCTGGCCGGGGCGCTCGGGGTGCCGGGCACACCGCGGCTGGTCGGGACCGTGTGGAAGATCGGCGCGGAGAAGGACGGCGGCGGGCCGCTGCTCCAGGTGAACCGGCAGGCCCCGGGGACGTGGACGTTCACCCAGTTCGGCCTGCCCAAGGGTGACAACTGTCTCAAGGGGAAGGCCTGCCCGTCGGGCGGGCCGGTCCCGGACGCGCTGCCGGCGATCGGCGGCACGCAGACGGTGAGCGAGGAGGCCGCGAAGAAGGCCGCCGCTCCGGTGCTGGCGGCCGTGGGCCAGAGCGACGCCTCGCTGGACGCGAGCCAGACGATGGGCGCGATCCGCGTGGTGAACGCCGATCCGGTGGTCGGCGGGCTGCCGACGTACGGCTGGTCGACCGGCATCCAGGTGGGCGACGGCGGTCAGGTCGTCGGCGGCAGCGGGCAGCTGAAGAAGCCGGTGAAAGGCGCGGAGTATCCGGTCATCGACGCGGAGGAAACGCTGAAGCGGCTGAACGAGGCCGGTCGGGGCCAGGGCCAGGTCGACATCGGCGGCTGTGCGACGCCGGCGCCGGTGGAGGGCCAGGAGAAGCCGGCCGCGCCGTGCGAGCCCAAGGGCGCTTCCGGCGGACCGCAGCAGATGACCATCACGAAGGCGGTCTTCGGGCTCGCGGTGCACTCGGTGGACGGCCGGTCCGCGCTGGTGCCGTCCTGGCTGTTCGACGTGGAGCCGAAGGGCGGTGCCCGTCCGTTCACGATCACGCATCCCGCGGTGGCGCCGGAGTATCTGAAGCCCGTGCCTCCTGCGACTCCCGCGCCTGAGCCGACCGGTACGCAGCCGCCGTCGCCGGACCCGACGAAGCTCCCGGAGACGACCGTACGAGGCGTCGAGTCGTACGCCGTGTCGAAGGACGGGCGGACGCTGACCCTGCGTTTCTGGGGCGGGGTGTGCAGCGACTACTCGGCAGCGGCGGAGGAGAGCAGCACGCAGGTCAAGGTGAAGATCATCGAGTCGAGGCCCGACCCGGAGCGCGTCTGCATCATGATCGCCAAGGAGCTGACGGAGAAGGTGACCCTGGACAAGCCGCTGGGTGACCGCACCGTCATCGATGTCGAGAGCGGGGACGCCGTGCCCCGCAAGTGAGCGACCGCAGACACGCCGGAGGGCGGCGGCCCGGTCTTGGGCCGCCGCCCTCCGGCGATGTCAGCGGCTTAGCTGAAGGAGTCGCCGCAGGCGCACGAACCCGTCGCGTTCGGATTGTCGATCGTGAAGCCCTGCTTCTCGATCGTGTCCACGAAGTCGATCGAGGCGCCGCCCAGGTACGGAGCGCTCATACGGTCGGTGACGACCTTGACGCCGTCGAACTCCTTGACGACATCGCCGTCGAGCGAGCGCTCGTCGAAGAAGAGCTGGTAGCGCAGGCCGGAGCAGCCGCCGGGCTGAACGGCGACGCGCAGCGCCAGGTCGTCCCGGCCTTCCTGGTCCAGCAGGGCCTTGACCTTGGCCGCGGCGGCGTCGGACAGGAGGATGCCGTCGCTCACGGTGGTGGTCTCGTCCGATACGGACATCTGCTTCTCTCCCGGGTTGTACGGAGACTGCTTGCCGACGGTTGCAACCGGCGGGGCCCGGGATTCATTCCGGGCGAGCCCTAGTCTTTCCCTTTCATGCTCGCACATGCGCTCCCGTGAGGGCACCGACCTGTGGACGGCCGGGCGTCCGGGAATTGCGTCACATCGACACAATGGCCATCGTCAAACTGACGTGAACCAGTTATGATAGATAGCGTCAAATAGACGAAAAGGCTTCCCGGTACGAGCCGCGGCTCCACTGGGGCGGCTACCGCCGCGCTAAATCGCTAGAGAACAGAAAGGGTGCGTGACGTGACCACCGCCCAACCCCTGGATGTCCAGCCGACGCCGCTCGCCCTGCTGCTGCTCGGCCGCGAGGCCGACCCGAAGAGCGAGCGCGGCGTCGAGTGTCCCGGAGATCTCCCCTCCCCGTCCGACCCGGACCTGGTGGAGCGCGCCCGCGCGGCGAAGGAGAAGCTCGGGAACAAGGTCTTCGTGCTCGGCCACCACTACCAGCGCGACGAGGTCATCCAGTTCGCGGACGTCACCGGCGACTCCTTCAAGCTCGCCAAGGACGCGGCGGCCCGCCCGGAGGCCGAGTACATCGTCTTCTGCGGTGTGCACTTCATGGCCGAGTCGGCGGACATCCTCACCTCCGACGACCAGAAGGTCGTCCTCCCCGACCTCGCGGCCGGCTGCTCGATGGCCGACATGGCGACGGCGGAGCAGGTCGCGGAGTGCTGGGACGTCCTCACCGACGCCGGTGTCGCGGACGTGACCGTCCCGGTCTCGTACATGAACTCCTCCGCCGACATCAAGGCCTTCACCGGCAAGCACGGCGGCACGATCTGTACGTCGTCGAACGCGAAGCGAGCACTGGACTGGGCCTTCGAGCAGGGCGAGAAGGTCCTCTTCCTGCCGGACCAGCACCTCGGACGGAACACCGCGGTCCGCGACATGGGGATGTCGCTGGACGACTGCGTCGTCTACAACCCGCACAAGCCGAACGGCGGGCTGACGGCGGAGGAGTTGCGCGGTGCGAAGATGATCCTGTGGCGGGGCCACTGCTCCGTGCACGGCCGCTTCTCGCTGGACTCCGTGAACGACGTCCGCGAGCGCATCCCGGGCGTGAACGTGCTGGTCCACCCCGAGTGCAAGCACGAGGTCGTCGCCGCGGCGGACTACGTGGGCTCGACGGAGTACATCATCAAGGCGCTGGAGGCGGCCCCGGCCGGCTCGAAGTGGGCGATCGGCACCGAGCTGAACCTGGTGCGACGTCTGGCGAATCGTTTCGCGGACGAGGGCAAGGAGATCGTCTTCCTCGACAAGACGGTCTGCTTCTGCTCCACGATGAACCGCATCGACCTGCCGCACCTGGTGTGGGCGCTGGAGTCTCTGGCGGAGGGCAACCTCGTCAACCAGATCCAGGTCGACCGCGAGACGGAGAGCTTCGCGAAGCTGGCGCTCGAGCGGATGCTGGCGCTTCCGTAACGGGCTCTGCCCCCGGGACCCCCTGTGCCCCGTACCCCCTGCCGGGAGTACGGGGCACAGCCATGCCGGCTACCTCAACGGCAACCGCCCAGTACCGGTGATCCCGGTACCGGGCGGCGCGCCGGTGGCGTTACGCGTTGACCGGCTGGGGGTCGGGGTCGTCCGACGGCGCGGGGGCCGGCGGGGTGGCACCCGTCTTCTTCGCCCGCTTCGCCGCCTTCTTCTTCGCGCGACGCTCCTTGCGGAGTTCGATCATCGCGTAGAGCGTCGGGACCAGCAGAAGCGTGAGCAGGGTCGAGCTGAACAGACCGCCGATCACCACGATCGCCAGCGGCTTGCCGATGAAGCCGCCCTCGCCGGTGACGCCCGCCGCCATCGGCAGCAGCGCGAAGATCGTCGCCAGAGCCGTCATCAGGATCGGGCGCAGACGGTGGCGCCCGCCCTCGATGACCGCCTCGACCACGCCCAGACCCTGGGCCCGGTACTGGTTGATGAGGTCGATCAGCACGATCGCATTGGTGACCACGATGCCGATCAGCATCAGCATGCCGATCATCGCGGGGACACCCATCGGCGTGCCGGTGGCCACCAGCAGACCGATCGCGCCCGTCGCGGCGAACGGAACGGAGACGAGCAGGATGAGCGGCTGGACCAGCGACTTGAACGTGGCGACGAGCAGCATGAAGACGATCGCGATCGCCGCGAGCATCGCCAGGCCCAGCGAGCCGAAGGCCTCCTCCTGATCCTGCCCGACGCCGCCGATCGACGCGGTCGCGCCCTCGGGCAGGTCCAGCGCGTTGATCTTCGACTGCAGCGCGGAGCTCACCGCGCCGGTGTTGTCGCTGGTCGGCTTCGCCGAGATCGTCGCCGCACGCGCGCCGTCGATCCGGGTCATCGTGACCGGACCGGGCACCAGCTTCACCTCGGCGATGTCGCCGAGCTTCACCGGTCCCAGAGGCAGCTTCTTCAGCTCGGCCATCGTCTTCGCCGGCTTGGCCGAGGTGATGACGACATCGCGCTCGGAGTCGCCGAGGATCGCCTTGGCCGCCGGCGTACCACGCACCGCCTGGGCGACGGCGAGGCCGAGCGTGGTGTCGTTGAAGCCCGCCTCCGCCGCCTTCGCGTTGCCCTTGACGGAGATCCGCGGCACGGACTGGGACAGGTCGCTCTGTACGTCGGTGACGTCGTCGAGCTTCGCGACCTCGTCCCGTACCTGCTCGGACGCCGTGCGCAGGGTGTCCGCGTCAGCCGCCTTCACCACGACGCTGAGGTCCTGGTTGCCGAAGCCGTCGCCCGCCGCGATCGTCGTGTCGCCGATGCCGTCGAGCTTGCCCAGCTCCTCGTCGATACGGTCGCGCGCCTTCTCGTACGACGCCGAGTCCTTGAGGGTCAGCTGGTACGAGGCCTGGTTGGCGCCGGTGCCGCCGCCGAAGGCCGCCATGAAGCCGGAGGAGCCGACGGTGACCTGGTAGTCCTTGATCTCGTCGATCCCGTCGAGGACCTTCTCGATCTTCTTCGCAGAGGCGTCGGCCGCTTCCAGGCTGGTGCCCGGCTTCAGCTCCTGCTTGATGGACATGACCTCCTGCTCGCCCTGGTCGAAGAAGTTCGTCTTCAGGAGCGGGGCCATGCCGAAGGTGCCGAAGAGCACGACGAACGCGAGCACGATGCTGGTGATACGGCGGCGGGTCGCGAAGCGCAGCACCGGGACGTACATCCGCTGCAGCCGGCTGCGTGATTCCTTCTCCTCCGCCTTGCGGCGCGCCTCGTCCGGGTCGATGCCCCGTACGGCCTTGGGGGCGCGCAGGAACCAGTACGACAGGACGGGGACGACCGTGAGGGAGACGAGGAGCGAGGCCAGCAGCGCCGCGGTGATCGTCAGCGAGAACGAGCCGAACAGCTCGCCGACCATGCCGCCGACGAGACCGATCGGCAGGAAGACGGCGACCGTGGTCAGCGTCGAGGAGGTGACGGCGCCCGCCACTTCGCGTACGGCGTTGAGGATCGCTGCCTGGCGCTCCTCGCCGTAGCCGAGGTGACGCTTGATGTTCTCCAGGACCACGATCGAGTCGTCGACGACGCGGCCGACGGCGATGGTGAGCGCGCCCAGCGTCAGCATGTTGAGCGACAGGTCGCGGGTCCACAGCACGATCAGCGCGAGCACGACGGACAGCGGGATGGAGACCGCGGTGACGAGCGTCGAGCGGATCGAGGCCAGGAAGACCAGGATGACGATGACGGCGAAGAGCAGACCGAGCGCGCCCTCCGTCGTCAGGCCGGAGATCGACTTGGAGACGGCCGGGCCCTGGTCGGAGACGACGGACAGCTCGGCGCCGGAGCCGAGGTCCTTGCGGAGCTCGGGCAGCTTCTCCTTGACCGCGTCGGAGATGGCGACGGCGCTGCCGTCCTTGTCCATCGTGGCCATGACGGCGAGGCTGGGCTTGCCGTTCGTGCGGGTGATGGAGACGCGCTGCGACTCCTCCTGCTTCACGGTGGCGATGTCGCCGAGGCGGACGGGCTTGCCGCCCTCGCCCGTCTGCCGGCCCGCCTGCTGCTGGGGCGCGATCCGCAGGTCCTCGATCTGCTTCAGCGAGGTGAAGCCGCCGCCGACCTGGACGGTGCGGCTGTTGCCCGCCTCGGAGAAGGAGCCCGCGGGGATCGTGGCGCCGCCCGCCTTGAGGGCCTCGGACAGGGCCATGGTGTTCAGCCCGGCCGCGGCGAGCTTCTTGTCGTCCGGGGTGACGGAGACCTGGAGGTCCTGGACGCCGTCGACGGTGACCTGGCCCACGCCCTCGATGTCCTCGAGAGCCGGGACGACGGTCCGCTCCAGCTGGTCGGCGAGCGCCTGCTGGTCCTTGTCGGAGCTGACGGCGAGGACGACGGTCGGGATGTCGTCGGTGGAGCCGGCGACCACCTGCGGGTCGACGTCGTCGGGGAGCTGGACGCGGGCGCGGTTCACGGCCTGCTGGACGTCGGCGACGAGCTGCTTGGTGCCCTCGTCCCCGTAGTCGAACGTGGCCATGATCACGGCGTTGCCCTCGCTCGCCGTGGAGGTGATGCCCTTGATGCCGTCGACGGCCTTGATGGTGTTCTCGAGCGGTTCGACGACCTGCTTCTCGACCACATCGGGGGACGCGCCCTGGTAGGGGGCCAGCACCGACACCATCGGCAGTTCGATGGAGGGCAGCAGCTGCTGCTTGAGCTGCGGGATGGCGATCGCTCCGAAGACGATCGCGACGATCGACATCAGCCCTATCAGGGCCCTTTGCGCGAGGCTGAATCTGGACAGCCAGGACATGGGGTCTCTCTTCTGTGGCTTACGCAGGAGGAGGGCAGGGTCAGATGCCCCATCTATACGATCGGCCATTCGAGAGGGCGGATCCGTAGGCCCCAGGTCCCGATCCTTATCCCCCGCATACCGCGCCTGGAGTACGCCGGGGTGGAGACTCACTCCACCCTTGGACGTACCAGGCCCGATTCGTACGCAATAACCACCAATTGAGCACGGTCCCGGGCTCCGAGTTTCGCCATCGCCCGGTTCACATGGGTCTTGACGGTGAGCGGGCTGACCTCCAGCCGCTCCGCGATCTCGTCATTGGAGTGACCGCCGGCGACGAGGACGAGCACCTCGCGCTCGCGGACGGTGAGGGCGGCGAGCCGTTCCGAGTACGCCTCCGACTCCTGGCCGCTCTCCGAACTGCCGCCCTGGGCGAGGAACTTGGCGATGAGACCCTTGGTCGCGACGGGCGAGAGCAGCGCCTCACCGGCCGCAGCGATACGGACGGCGTTGAGCAGTTCGTCCGGCTCCGCCCCCTTGCCGAGGAACCCGGACGCCCCGGCGCGCAGCGACTGCACGACGTACTCGTCCACCTCGAAGGTCGTGAGCATCACGACCCGCACGGCGGCGAGCCCGGGGTCGGCGCTGATCATCCGGGTGGCGGCGAGTCCGTCCGTACCGGGCATTCGGATGTCCATGAGGACGACGTCCGCCTGTGTCGAGCGGGCCAGCTCGACGGCCTCCGCGCCGTCGGCCGCCTCCCCCACGACCTCCATGTCGGGCTCGGAGTTCACCAGCACCTTGAACGCGCTGCGCAGCAGTGCCTGGTCATCGGCGAGCAGCACCCTGATCGTCATGCCTCCCCCTCCGCGTGGGCGTTGACCGGAAGTATCGCCTGTACACGGAAGCCGCCTCCGTAGCGGGGGCCCGCGGCGAGGGTGCCGCCGAGCGCCGTGACACGTTCGCGCATGCCGATGAGCCCGTGGCCGCCGTTGCCGATGCTGCTGTCCGCAGTTCCGGGAGTGTCCGGCACGCCGTCGTCGAGGACCGTGACCTCCACCCGGCGGCCCACGCGTACGACGCTCACCTCGGCCTTGGCCTCGTCGCCCGCGTGCTTCTGCACATTGGTCAGCGCCTCCTGGATGATCCGGTACGCCGCGAGGTCGACGGCGGCGGGAAGCTCGGTGCCGTGATCGGTGCGGGCCAGCTCGACCGGAAGCCCGGCGTTGCGGAAGGTGTTCAGCAGCTCGTCGACCACGGCGAGGCCGGGGGCCGGCTCGGTGGGAGCCTCCGGGTCACCGGACTGCCGCAGCAGACCGACGGTGGCGCGCAGCTCGTTCAGCGCCGAGCGGCTCGCCTCGCGTACGTGGGCGAGCGCCTCCTTGGCCTGGTCGGGGCGCTTGTCCATGACGTGGGCGGCGACTCCGGCCTGCACATTGACGAGGGCGATGTGATGGGCGACCACGTCGTGGAGGTCGCGGGCGATCCGCAGCCGCTCCTCGGCGACCCGGCGGCGGGCCTCCTCGTCCCGGGTCCGCTCGGCCCGTTCGGCGCGCTCCCGTATGGCGTCGATGAACGCGCGCCGGCTGCGCACCGCATCACCCGCGGCGGCCGCCATCCCGGTCCAGGCGAAAACTCCGAGGTTCTCCTGGCTGTACCAGGGAGCCGAGCCGAAGAGCATCGCGGACCCGGTCAGCACGGTCATCATCAGCAGGCCGAGCCGCCAGGTGGTGGGGCGGTCGGTGCGGGACGCGACCGTGTAGAGGGCGATCACGGCGGACATCACGACGGGTGCGGGCGGATCACCCGTCACGAGCTCCACGACGGACACCGCCCCGGTGACGGCCAGCACGGCCATCGGCCGGCTCCGCCGGAACACCAGGGCGCCCGCCGCGCCCAGCATCAGCAGCACACTGCGCGGCTCGGGGGTACGGGTGCCGAAGGTCGGCCCGTGCGGCCCGTGCGGATCGGCGAACGACGCGATGACCATGCAGACGAGTACGGCGGACGCGAGGGCGGCGTCCAGCGCGAGCGGATGCGCGCGCAGCCAGTCACGGGTCCGCGCGAGCCTGGTGCTGCCGGTCAGAGGTGCGGTCACGACAAGCAACGGTACGGGGTGCACGGCCGGGAGCTCCGTCCCCGGACCGCCGGTATGCCCTTCGGGCGGGCCATGAAGCGGCCCGGGGCGGTCTGGTGAGCCCGTGTGTCCGTCCTCGAACGCCGGACGGGCTAGATGCGCGCCCGGTACCGCCGAGAGGGCCGGGATGTCCGTCCTCGATCCGTCCTAGAGCTTCGCCCGGGGTTTCTCCAACGGACTCCGAAGGAGCCCCGGGGACGGGGCTGGTCCGGCAGCGCAGCGGGGGGGGGGGGGGGGGGGGGGGGGGGGGGGGGGGGGGGGGGGGGGGGGGGGGGGGGAACG
>NZ_JBWKDT010000041.1:0-4646 GCF_056435785.1 Streptomyces sp. NPDC043870 | reverse complement strand
ACTCCCCGCCCCCCCCCCCTACCCCCCTCCCCCCCCCCCCCCCCCCCCCCCCCCCCCCCCCCCCCCCCCCCCCCCCCCCCCCCCCCCCCCTCCCCCCCCCCCCCCCCCCCCCCCCCCCCCCCCCCCCCCCCCCCCCCCCCCCCCCCCCCCCCCCCCCCCCCCCCCCCCCCCCCCCCCCCCCCGGGCCTGGGTACGGCGAGGGCGCGGGCCGTGGTGCCGGGTGCTGGGTGCCGGGGCCCGGGCCTCAGCCCGGGATGAGGCCGTCGTCGCTGAGCATCTCCCGGACCTCGTCGAGCGACGCGTCCGGGGAGGGCAGGATCAGCTCGGACGGCTCCAGGGCGTCGTCCGCGAGCGGTGCGCCGAACCGGCGGACCGCGTCGAGCAGGGCGCAGAGGGTACGGCGGAAGCCGTCCTTGTCACCCGACTCCATCTCGGCGAGCAGCTCGTCGTCCAGCTTGTTCAGCTCGACGAAATGGCTGTCCGCCACGGTCCACTGGCCCTCCCCCATGATCCGTACGATCATGACGCGCCGTCCCTACTGCTTGTCGAACTTGTGCTGGGTCTGAGCCTGGTCCTGCGCCGAGCCGTTGCCGCCCTCGATGGCCTGCTGCGGGGTGCTGCCGCCCGCCAGCTCGGCCTTCATGCGCTGCAGCTCGAGCTCGACGTCCGTGCCGCCGGAGATCCGGTCCAGCTCCGCCGCGATGTCGTCCTTCGCCATCCCGGTCGGGTCGTCCAGGGCACCGGAGGCGAGCAGTTCGTCGATCGCGCCGGCGCGGGCCTGGAGCTGCGCGGTCTTGTCCTCGGCGCGCTGGATCGCCAGGCCGACGTCGCCCATCTCCTCGGAGATGCCGGAGAAGGCCTCACCGATCCGGGTCTGCGCCTGCGCCGCCGTGTACGTGGCCTTGATGGTCTCCTTCTTCGTACGGAAGGCGTCGACCTTGGCCTGCAGCCGCTGGGCGGCGAGGGTGAGCTTCTCCTCCTCGCCCTGCAGCGTCTGGTGCTGTGTCTCCAGATCGGTGACCTGCTGCTGGAGCGCGGCGCGGCGGGACAGCGCCTCACGCGCCAGGTCCTCACGGCCGAGCGCCAGCGCCTTGCGGCCCTGGTCCTCCAGCTTCGAGGACTGCCCCTGGAGCTGGTTCAGCTGCAGCTCCAGCCGCTTGCGGGAGGTCGCCACATCGGCGACGCCACGGCGCACCTTCTGCAGCAGCTCCAACTGCTTCTGATACGAGTAATCGAGGGTCTCGCGCGGATCCTCGGCCCGGTCAAGGGCCTTGTTTGCCTTCGCGCGGAAGATCATCCCCATACGCTTCATGACACCGCTCATGGGCTTCGCGCGCCCCCTTCTGACGGACGTGGCTCCAGCTACTCCAGAACCCACAGTACGGGCCCTGCATCCATTACCGCACTGTTCGAGCGCGGATGCGCTCATCCCCAAGAACGACCTGTCCACGGCTCGGATCCGGCGCAAGGAGTAGGTGACCTTCGGGGGAAATCGTCGGCTGTCCCGGTCTGCGTCGCTTCTGCGTCTGTTCTGCGTCTGCTCTTCGTCTGTTCTGCGTCTGCTCTTCGGCTGCTCTGCCTGCTTCTGCCCCGTACAGACGCTCGCCGTTGCCGGATCGTTCCCCCGGGGGCTGGGGTCCCTGCGCGGCACCCCGTACCCTTGGGTTTTGTGTTCCGTAGCCGTTCCAACGCAGAGAAGGCCCCCACCGGCAAGGTGACGGCGGACCTTTCCAAGCAGCCCCGCGATCCCGAGGCCCCCAAGGGCCGCCCGACCCCGAAGCGGAGTGAGGCCCAGACCCAGCGCCGCCGTGCGCAGACGGCTCCGGCCGACCGCAAGGAGGCCATGCGCCGCCAGCGCGAGGCACGCCGAGCCGACCTGTCCAAGCAGCGCGAGGCGCTGGCCGGCGGCGACGAGCGTTATCTCCCAGCCCGTGACAAGGGTCCGGTGCGCCGTTTCGTGCGCGACTTCGTCGACTCGCGCTTCTGCGTCGCGGAGTTCTTCCTGCCGCTCGCCGTGGTGATCCTGGTGCTCACCATGATCCGCGTGCCCAAGCTGCAGAACATCGCTCTGCTGCTGTGGCTCGGTGTCATCGTGATGATCGTCATCGACTCGATCGGCATCTGGCTGCGCCTGAAGAAGCAGCTGAACGAGCGGTTCCCGGACGAGCCGAAGCGCGGCGCCGTGGCCTACGGCCTGATGCGCACGCTCCAGATGCGCCGGCTGCGGCTGCCCAAGCCCCAGGTCAAGCGCGGAGAGCGGCCCTGAGCGCGGACGTCTCCGGTTTCGGTGGCGGCGCGGCTGCCTGGCTGAAGGGCCTGGGCGGACTGCGCAACACCGTCCGACAGGAGCTTGTCGCGCGTCAGCTCGACGAGCAGATAGCCGGACGTTTCCCGGTCGGGCAGCGGCTGCGGATCCTCGACGTCGGCATGGGGCAGGGGACCCAGGCGCTGCGCCTGGCGCGGGCCGGGCACTCGGTGACCGGTCTGGAGTCCGACGCCGAGATGCTGAAGGTGGCCCGCGAGACGCTGGCGACCGAGCCCGAGGGCATCCGCGAGCGCTTCCGGATGATCGAGGGCGACGGCCGGGACACCGGGGTGCACTTCCTGCCCGGTTCGTTCGATGTGGTGCTGTGCCACGGCGTGCTGATGTACGTCGAGGAGCGCGACGCGATGCTCGCGGGCCTGGCGCGGATGCTGGCGCCCGGCGGCCTGCTGTCCCTGCTCGTACGGAACGCGGACGCGCTGGCCATGCGGCCCGGTCTCGCCAGTGACTGGCAGACGGCGCTGACCGCGTTCGACACGGACGCGTACACCAACCGGCTCGGGCTCCCGGTCCGCGCCGACCGCCTCGCGGCGCTCACGGCCACCCTCGCGGGGATCGCGGCGCCGCTGCACGCGTGGTACGGCGTACGGGTCTTCACGGACGGTGTCGCGAACGAGGCGGAGCTGCCGCCTGCGGAGGAGCTGGAGCGGCTGCTGGCGGCGGAGGACCGGGCGGGGCGCACGGATCCGTACCGGTCGGTGGCGGCGCTGCTGCACTTGTGCGGGGTGCGGGGCTAGGGAGTGTCCGGCGCGAGACACCCCTAGGACCTGGGTCCGGCGCGAGACACCCCGAGGACCTGGCTGGGCCCGGGCGGCGTGGGGCCCGTGCTCGTTCGGCGCGTTCTTCACCCGTTCGGGTCGGCCGTAAGGGCCTCCGTCGTTGTCGGCGCCACGACGCGTCACCCTGATCGGGGGTTCATAACAGGCCGCGGGACCGTCCCGAAAGGGACACTCCGACCATGGACGGATCCCTTTGCCGCACTCGCGCGGGGCCGCTCATGGCCTGGCTGGCCGTGATCTGTGCGGTCGCTGCGGCCGGCGGTTGTTCCGGCGGCCGCCCGCCCGGGGAGCCCGAGGCCACGACTCAGGCCGCGGCGCCGGCCGTCAGGCCCCCCAGCGCCGAGAGGGACCTCGAGTCCGCCTACCGGACCGTGATCAAGAACGTGCTGCCGTCGGTCGTCCAGATCGAGTCCGGCGACGGCCTGGCCTCCGGGATCGTCTACGACACCAAGGGGCACATCGTCACCAACGCCCATGTGGTCGGCGGCGAGAAGGACTTCAAGGTCACCGTCGCCACCGGCAAGCAGGCCGTCGCCGCCGGGCTGGTCGGCACCTATCCGGAGCAGGACCTGGCCGTCATCAAGCTGGACAGCCTCCCGGCGGGGCTGGTGCCTGCGAAGTTCGGCGACTCGGCCGCGGTCGAGATGGGCCATATCGTGCTGGCGATGGGTTCCCCGCTCGGCCTCTCCAGCAGCGTCACCCAGGGCATCGTCTCCGGAGTCGGCCGTACGGTGAGCGAGAGCGAGCTGGGCGACGGCACCGGCGCCACGATCGGCAACATGCTGCAGACGTCCGCCGCGATCAACCCCGGCAACAGCGGGGGCGCGCTGGTCAATCTGGACAGCGAGGTGATCGGGATCCCGACGCTGGCCGCGACCGACCCGGCCCTGGGGGGCGGTGCGGCGCCGGGGATCGGCTTCGCCATCCCGGTGTCGCTGGTGCGCACCGTCGCCGACCAGATCATCAAGCACGGCAGGGTCACCGACTCGGGGCGGTCCGCGCTCGACATCACGGGCCGGACCGTCCTCACCGACGACTACCGGCCGTCGGGTGTCGCCGTGGTCGAGGTGACGAAGGGCGGCGCCGCGGACCGGGCGGGTATCAGATCGGGCGACATCATCGTCAGGATCGGCGATGACGAGATCACGACGATCACCTCCCTGGCGGAGGCGCTGGCGCCGAGGAAGCCGGGCGAGAAGGTGACGGTGACGTACGAGCGCGCGGGGAAGCGGGTGACTGCCGAGGTCACGCTCGGAGAGATCTGAGGACGGACGGGCGCGATGGGCAGAGGGGGGACGGGCGCGCGCAACGGGGCGGGACGGTGTCCGGCGCCCCTCGGGCGGTACAGCGGACCGGGCCCCCGCCGCCGAAGCAGCAGCGGACAGGACTGGGGGGGGGGGGGAGGGGGGGGGGGGGGGGGGGGGGGGGGGGGGGGTAGGTCGGGGGGGGGGGGGGGGGGGGGGGGATGGACGAGTTCACCAAGCCCGAAGATCGCACCTACTCCGTCGCCCGCGGCTAATACCAGGTCCAGACCCGCAAGGGAG
>NZ_JBWKDT010000040.1:0-63572 GCF_056435785.1 Streptomyces sp. NPDC043870 | reverse complement strand
CACCGCCCCTCCCCCCCCCCCCCCCTCCCCCACCCCCCCCCCCTCCCCTCCCCTCCCCCCCCCCCCCCCCCCCCCCCACGGCCTTCCCGCGCGACCTGATCCCGTGCTCGTCAGGCGCGCTGCTTCAACTCGGCCGCGCCGAACGACACGCTGAAGCGCTCGCACCAGATCGTCACCGTGGAGAACTTGTTCAGGTCGGTGCCCGCCGGGATCGCGTAGTTCTGGTTGCCCTCGTTGCCCTTGAGGCTGCCGAGGTCGACGTGCTTGCCGTCGTCGAGGTTGCCGCCGCCGTCCTGCTTGACCGGCTGGTCACTGAGCCACACGTGCAGGGCCGGGCCGTCGGAGGTGCGCAGGTTCGTCAGGCGCAGCGTCGCCTTCCCGCCGTCGAGCTGCTGGATCTCCACCGAGCCGCTGGTCTCGTGCTCGTGGGAGATGAACGCACCCTTCGCCAGCGGCTTGGCAGCGGCCCCCCGCTGGTCGGTGGCCACGGGAGCCGCCTCGTCCACGCGTTCCGTGGTGAACAGCCGCCAGGGCTGGAAGAGGTAGAGCCCGACGGCCGCCGCGACGACGACCACCGCGGTGGTGATCCAGAGGACGGGGCGGCGCTTGGTTCGGCACATGGGATTTTCCGTTTCTGTTTCGGTGTTCACGCCGGACCGGTGGCCGGGCGTGGCGCCGAGGCACTGTCGGCGATGGCCTCGACGTTTCTTGGCCACATGGCATTCAGAGACGGAAGGGCCCGCGAACGTTACACGTAACGTCTGCCGTCCTTCATCGCACTGCACGGCATGAACAACAGAGAGGTTCACTTCCCGGGCTCGAGTGGGGAACCGCTGGCCGGAACCTTGGAGTTGCCCGCCGGGCCCGTTGCGGCGACGGCCCTGTTCGCCCATTGCTTCACCTGCGGCAAGGACTCGGCCGGCGCCTCGATGATCTCCCGTGAGCTGGCGGCGCGCGGCGTGGCCGTCCTGCGCTTCGACTTCACCGGTCTCGGCCGGTCGGGCGGCGACTTCGCCGGCACCACCTTCACCTCCAACGTCGGCGACCTGGTGTGCGCGGCCGACCATCTGCGCGGCACGATCGGAGCGCCGAACATCCTCATCGGCCACTCCCTGGGGGGCGCCGCCGTCCTGGCGGCCGCGGACCTGATCCCTGAGGCCAAGGCCGTCGTCACCATCGGCGCACCGGCCGACACCGCTCATGTCGAGCACCTGCTCGGCCCCTCACGTGCCGAGATCGAGGCGAGCGGCGCGGCCGAGGTGGTGCTGGCCGGCCGGCCCTTCCGGATCGGTAACGAGTTCCTCACCGACATCAGGCGGCAGAACCAGCAGGAGCGGATCGCCGGGCTCCGCCGTGCCCTGCTGGTCATGCACTCACCGCAGGACGACCTGGTGGGCGTCGAGAACGCCAGGCTCATCTACGACGCGGCACGCCACCCCAAGTCCTTCGTCTCGCTGGACGGCGCCGACCATCTGCTCACCGATCGGGGGGACGCCGCCTACGTGGCGGAGGTCCTGTCGGCGTGGGTCGGCCGCTACCTCGACGTCCCGCAGGACGCGGGCCACGAGCCGGGAGTGGTCACGGTCGCGGAGACAGGCATGGGGACGTTCCAGCAGTCGGTCATGTCGGGCCGGCACCGGCTGATCGCCGACGAACCCCGTTCCTTCGGCGGCGACGACACCGGCCCGGGCCCCTTCGACCTGCTCCTGGCCGGACTCGGCGCCTGCACGTCGATGACGGTCCGCGTGTACGCCGACGCCAAGCAACTCCCACTCGAACAGGTCGCGGTGTCGCTGCGGATGAAGGGCAAGGACACGATCCTCAAGGACGTCGTGCTCAGCGGCGACCTGACCGCCGAGCAGCGGCAGAAGCTGCACGAAATCGGCGAGAGGTGCCCGGTCCACCGCACGCTGACCGGTGATCTGACGATCGAGACGGCGACGGAATGAAGACCCTCCCGAGCAGCCGCCGCCGGCTGCTCGGGAGCCTGCCGACGCCGCCGCGACCACCTCGACGGGGTACGGCGCACAGCAGCCCACGCGCGGGGCAGGCGAAAGGGCCGGCCCGGGGCCGCCGCCCCGAACCGACCCTGAACACTACTTACCGCCAGCTCCAGTTGACGGCTCTGCAGGTTCCCTTGGTGGTGATGCCGATATCAACTGCCGGACCAGCGCCGACGCGTCGGACCGCATGACCGGCTCTTGCGCCGGTGGTTCTCGAAGATGAGCCGCACCCGTGCGGGATTCCCGCCACCGCACGGGTGCGGGGATCAGCGCGGCGCTGACGACCGGAACGCCGGATCAGGTGGGCCGACGACCGTCAGCACCCCTCAGCAGGGCGCTGCTGCCGGGGTTCGGCGCAGTGCTCGGGTTCGGCAGCGTGCTCGGGTTCGGCGGAGTGCGCGGGATCGACGGGGTGCGCGGCCCTGGCGCGGCGCAGCTCGTCGGCCTCGTCACGGACGGCGTCGAGCCTGATCTCGAGCATGCCGACACGCTCGCGGTAGCGCTCCAGCTCGGCCCGGACGAATTCGGCGTCCGCCACCTGGCGGGCGGTCTCCTCGCGGATCGCGGCGGTCTCCTCAGCGAACTTCTGCTCCCCGGCTTCGAGCTGTGCGACGGCCATGTCGCCCGCCTCCTCAGCGAGCGCGGCGCGCTGCTCGGCGGCCAGGATGCGCTGAGCGGCGGCGCGGGTGACGGTCTCGATCCGGGCCTCGGCCGCCGCCGAGTCCGTGATGATCGCCAGCTCCTCGATGTAGGCGGGCAGATCGCTGGTGAGCTGGTTGACGTGGGCGGCGAGCTGGTTGATGAGTGCGACGAGGGCGTCGCGTGACTGGGAGGCAGGGCCGGCGTCCGCGACCGGCATGCCCATCATCGCCGTCATTTCGTGATGCATGGCTTCCGCCGTCGCCGTCCCGGGCGCATCGGCGGCGGGGGCCTGTGCGGGCTCCTCGGACACCACTTCAGCACCGGGGACATGCCCGAGCGCACTGTGCGCCGTACCGATGGCAGAGGCCTGCCCGGAGGCGGCGGGTGACGACTGCTCGCCGGCCGGCGCCCCCTTCGCGTCCTCCTTGGCCGCCTTCTTGGCCTCGGCTGCCGCGCGCTTGTCCTCCTTGCGCTGCTGCCGCTTGGCGCGGAACTTCCTGAACGCGCCGAGCGCGTTGTGCTCGGGGTGCTCGCAATAGCGGGACGCCGGACCCTGCGCGTCGGGTGCGGCCGGCTCGGGCGGATTGGTGCAGCCCGGGTAGGCGCACGTGGGGACGGTCTCGACGGTCATTTTCGTTCGGCCTTTCGTTGCTGAGTCAGCGATATTCCGGATTCTCGAAGTCGAATCGGCACCCGGCGTCCCACCGCGACCGCTGGTTCCCGTGCGCCGGGATGCCACCGGCGTCCTTGAGCAGCCGGGCCAGATGCAGCAGGTTCCACGTCATGAACGTGGTGTTCCTGTTGGTGAAGTCGTTGGTGGGTCCGCCGGAGCCCGGATCGAGATAGGAGGGGCCTGGCCCGGCTTCTCCGATCCAGGCCGCGTCCGCCTGCGGCGGGATCGTGTATCCCAGGTGCTGCAGGCTGTACAGGACGTTCATGGCGCAGTGCTTGGCGCCGTCCTCGTTGCCGGTGATCAGGCAGCCGCCCACACGTCCGTAGTAGGCGTACTGACCGGCGTCGTTGAGCAGGCCCGAGCAGGCGTAGAGCCGCTCGATGACCAGCTTGGCGACCGAGCTGTTGTCACCCAGCCAGATCGGCCCGGCGATGACGAGGATGTCGGCGGCCATCACCTGCTGGTAGATCGACGGCCACGCGTCGCGTTCCCAGCCGTGCTCGGTCATGTCCGGCCACACCCCGGTGGCGATCTCATGGTCGATCGGCCGCAGGTGCTCGACCTGTACGCCCTGCTTCTCCATGATCCGCGTGCTGAGGTCGATCAGGCCCTGTGTGTGGCTGCGTTCAGGGCTCTTCTTCAGCGTGCAGTTGAGGAACAGCGCACGCAGGTCGTCATAGCTCATACTCCTCAGTGCGGCCCGCGCGCCGATCGTTACAAGTGACACTCGAACCGTTCGGGCCCGGCGAGACGCCCGAGCACCGTCGCCTGGTGTTCCTTCAGATCATGCAGCAGCTCGGGATGAGCCTGGACGCGGCGCTCACCATGTTCGACGCGGACGGTGAGGAGTGGCCGCCGAGCACGGCCATCCGGTTACCGGCGCGAGCCACCGGGGGCTCAGGCTGTCGCCAGCCCCGACTTGAGCCCCGCCCCGCACAGCGGCAGCACGGCGGTGCGTCCCTCCAGCCCGTACGCCCCGACCGCCGCCCAGCAGGCCACCCCCGTGGACTCGACGTAGAGTCCGCGCCCGGCGAGATCAAGCTGTGCGGCCCGGATCTGATCCTCCGTCACCGTCAGGAACGTGCCGGCGGTGGCACGCACCGCGGTCAGGATCTGCCGCGCGCGCGGCGGGTGCGGGATGGCGATGCCCTCCGCGAGGGTGGGGGCCGTGAACGTCGGTGCCAGCACATCGTCGGCGCCCGCACGGAACGCGAAGGCCAGCGGCGCGACCGCCGCAGCCTGCACCGCGATCAGCGCCGGGCGTTCGTCGATGAGCCCGTGCCCGTACAGCTCGTCGATCGCGAGCGCCGCTCCGAGCAGCAGCGTTCCGTTGCCGACGGGGACGACGAGCGTCTGGGGCAGCCGGCCGCCGAGGTCCTCCCAGATCTCGTACACGTACGTCTTCGTGCCGTGCAGGAAGTACGGGTTGAAGACGTGCGAGGCGTAGAAGACGCCGTCCTCGTCGGCGGCAGCGCGGGCGGCCCGCGCCGTGGCCTCGCGGTCGCCGGGCACGAGCTCGAGGTGGGCGCCGTGCGCCCCGATCTGCTCCACCTTCTTCGGGGAGGTCGCGGCGGGAACGTATACGGTGCAGTCCAGCCCGGCGCGGGCGCAGTACGCCGCGATCGCCGTGCCCGCGTTCCCGCTGCTGTCGGCGATCACGCGCCGCGGCTTCAGCTGCCGCGCCAGCGCGGCGAGCATCACCGCGCCGCGGTCCTTGAACGACAGGGTCGGCATCAGGAAGTCGAGTTTGGCGGTGACGGTGTCCGTCAGCGGGATGAGCGGGGTGCGGCCCTCGCCGAGGGACACCGCGGCGCGGGCGTCCGATGCGGGCAGCGGCAGGGCCTCCTCGTAACGCCAGAGCGAATGGACGCGTCCGGAAAGCGAGTTGCGCGGCACCGCGGCCGCGGTGAAGTCCAGATCCCAGGGGCCCTGGCACTGCGGACAGTGCCAGGTGAGCTCCTCAACGGCCTCACGAACGTCACACATCGGACAGTGATATTCCGTCATGTGATCCAGGATGGCAGTTGTGTGGCACACGCGTTACGCGGCCTTCAAGGCTCTTGTGGGATTCCTATGGATCCGTCAATCTTTCGGACGGCAGTGGCACGGCAACCTCGCAGACAACCCGGCGGACACCGGGACAAGCAGATTGTCATGCTCCTGTCGATTACCCCCACAGTGACGCACCACCAATGAGGAGGATCCCTCACATGTCCGTGATGCGTAATTCGCGGCGAAGACTGTCCGCGGCCAGCGCCATAGCCGTCGCCGCCCTCGCGCTCGGCGCCGCGTCCGCCCTTCCGGCCACCGCGGCGGAGACCGCGCCGGAAGGCGTCATCCAGAACGCGGGCGCGCCCGGCGTCATCGCCGGCAGCTACATCGTCACTCTCGACGAGTCGGCCGCCGACGCCGGCTCCAAGGCGGGCAAGGCGCTCGCCGCGGAGTACGGAGCGAAGATCAAGAAGACGTACAACGCCGCGCTCAACGGATACTCCGTCGAGCTCTCCGAGGCACAGGCCAAGAAGTTCGCCGCGGACCCGGCCGTCGAGTCCGTCGTGCAGAACCGTGTCTTCACGATCTCCGGCACCCAGCCGTCCCCGCCGTCCTGGGGCCTGGACCGCATCGACCAGAAGGCGCTGCCGCTCAACCAGAGCTACACCTACCCCGACTCGGCGGGTACGGGCGTCACCGCGTACATCATCGACACCGGTGTGCGGATCACCCACAGTGACTTCGGTGGCCGGGCCTCGTACGGCTACGACGCCATCGACAACGACAACACGGCGCAGGACGGCCACGGCCACGGCACGCACGTCGCCGCCACCGTCGCCGGATCCTCCTACGGTGTCGCCAAGAAGGCCAAGGTCGTCGGCGTCCGCGTGCTCGACAACTCCGGCTCCGGGACCACCGACCAGGTCGTCGCCGGCATCGACTGGGTGACGCAGAACGCCGTCAAGCCGGCCGTCGCCAACATGAGCCTCGGCGGCGGCGTCGACACCGTCCTCGACACCGCCGTACGCAACTCCATCGCGTCCGGTGTCACTTACGCCATCGCGGCGGGCAACGACGGCGCCAACGCGTCCAACACGTCCCCGGCCCGGGTGACCGAGGCCATCACCGTCGGCTCGACCACCAGCACCGACGCCCGCTCCAGCTTCTCCAACTACGGCAGCGTCCTGGACATCTTCGCGCCGGGCTCCTCCATCACCTCCGCCTGGAACACCAGCGACAGCGCCACCAACACCATCTCCGGCACCTCGATGGCCACCCCGCACGTCGCCGGTGCCGCCGCGCTCTACCTCGCGGACAACCGCACCGCCACCCCGGCGCAGGTCGCCTCCGCCCTGACCACCGCGGCGACCCCGAACGTGGTCGGCAACCCCGGCACCGGATCGCCGAACCGTCTGCTGTACGTCGGCGGCGGCTCCACCCAGCCGCCCGGCTCGAGGTTCGAGAACACCGCGGACTACGCGATCAACGACAACTCCACCGTGGAGTCGCCCGTCACCGTCAGCGGCATCCCGGGCAACGCCCCGGCCGCCCTCCAGGTGCCGGTCAACATCGTGCACACCTACATCGGTGACCTCCAGGTCCAGCTCATCGCCCCGGACGGCACCGCGTACACGCTGAAGGGCTACGGCACCGGCGGCAGCTCCGACAACATCAACACCACCTACACCGTCAACGCCTCCTCGGAGGTCGCGAACGGCACGTGGAAGCTGCGCGTCAGCGACAACGCGTGGTGGGACACCGGGAAGATCGACTCCTGGGCGCTGCAGTTCTGACGCCCCCTGAGCACTGAGGGGCGGCCGCACACTGCGGCCGCCCCTTCCTCTCCTCCGTCAGGCGTCAGGGGTCCTCGTCGTGGGGGTCCCGGTCGCAGGGGTCCTCGTCGTGGGGTCCCGGTCGTAGGTGTCCTGGTTGTCGGCGTATTGGGTCCGGATCATTGCGTCAGGGGTTCGGTGCACATCCGGGCGGGGTTCATCCCTGTACCTGCGGTAACTGTGTACGTAAAGAGCGGTCATCACATCGGGTGAAACTCTGGCCCATGCTTGCGGGACGCAACCGTCGGTTGCCAGGCTGTTGCTGTCTGTCAAGCTGTTGGGAGTGGCCAGTGACATTCGGTGAGCAGCCCGCCTATCTGCGCGTTGCGAGCGATCTCCGCCAGAAGATCGTCAACGGCTCGCTGCCGCCGCATACCCGCCTTCCCTCGCAGGCCAGGATTCGCGAGGAGTACGGAGTGTCGGACACCGTCGCGCTGGAGGCGCGCAAGGTGCTGATGGCCGAAGGCCTGGTCGAGGGCCGCTCCGGCTCGGGCACGTACGTGCGCGAGCGCCCGGTGCCGCGCCGTATCGCCCGCTCCGGCTACCGGCCGCCGGCCGGCGCCAATCCGTTCCGGCAGGAGCAGGCGGCGGAAGGCGCCCGCGGCACCTGGGAGTCCAGCAGTCAGCAAGAGCCGGCGAGCGCGGCGGTCGCCGCGCGGCTGGCGGTCGGGACCGGGGAGCGGGTGATGCGCACGCGGTACGTCTTCCGGGACGCCGGCGAGGCGATGATGCTCTCCACCTCCTGGGAGCCGCTCGCGGTCACGGGGCGCACGCCCGTGATGCTGCCCGAGGAGGGGCCGCTCGGCGGTTGCGGTGTCGTCGAGCGGATGGGCGCGATCGATGTCGTTGTGGACAACGTGGTGGAGGAGGTCGGCGCGCGGCCGGGGCTGGCGGATGAGCTCCTGACGCTCGGCGGTGTTCCGGGGCATGTGGTCATGGTCATCCAGCGGACGTACTACGCGTCGGGGCGGGCGGTGGAGACGGCGGACGTGGTGGTGCCGGCCGATCGCTACCGGATCGCCTACCACCTTCCGGTGCGGTGACCCGTGGGATGCCGGGATGCCGGGGGGCGCTCGGCGCGGTGCACTTGGGGCTGCTGGGCCTCCTGTGGCGGGTGTCCTGGAGTCAGGCTCCTGACTTGCCCGTCCGCCCCCGCGATCCGGCCGGACAGCAGGACGCCCCATGCCGGATACGGTCACCCGTGACACGCAGGCGCCCGCCGCGCAAGCGCAGTTACGCCGAACTCGCCGTCGGCGAGCGCCGCGAGGACCACTCGCTCCCCTGTGCCGCGCGCCTTCTCCGCCTTTCACCGCGGCCGGACTCGCCATGGTGCTCTGCCCGTTGGTCGCCTGGGCTGTGAAAGGCGCGTACCTCCGGGCCCGGCCGAACCCGGTGAACGGCCCCTATGCCGAGGTCGACGACATCACGGCCACTCACACAGTCGACGACCTCACGGTCACTCACACATACGGGTCTGCGAGCCGGTGTACGAACTCCCGGACGTCGCCGACTGCCCGGTCCGGTCGGGCTCGATCTGCTCGCTGTGCTGCTCGCTCGACTCCGGCTGCGTCGATCTCTGCCGCGAGGGGCCGTCCGCCGCCGGTTCGGTGGTGATGCCGATGCCGGCGGTCCGCACGGACTGAGGCGGCCGAGCTCGGGTGAAGGGGGCGCACTCCGCCGCGTGCGCCCCCTTCCGGCTGCTGTGCTCCTGGCCGGAACCGTATCTCTTTGTGAAAACACGTATCCGCTGAGTAAAGGTCAGGCGTAGGCTCAGGCATATGCAGAGTGGGGTTTCCTGGGGACCGTTAGAGATGTGCAGACCGGTGGCGGGAGGGGCGCGATGAGCGACGGTGGTGCGATGCTTCCCTGGCTGGTGATCCGTCAGGACGACAACGGCAATCGCTACCGCGTCGGCAGGTACGCCACGCAGGACGAGGCCCAGCAGGTCGCCGACCGCCTCGACGGCCGCGGTCACAAGCAGCTCTACTGGGTGGAGCACATCGGGCAGACCGCACCTTCCTGAGCCCGCCCGCCCGAGCGGAGATCACCGCGGCGCGGGTTACGCTCCGGCGCATGACAGATCGTGTGACCGCTCGCGTCGTGGTGGCCGGCGCTGTGTACGACCAGGGGCGACTGCTCGCCGCTCGCCGGAGTGCCCCGCCCGAGCTGGCCGGTCGCTGGGAGCTGCCCGGTGGCAAGCTGGAACCCGGCGAGACCCCCGAGCAGGCCCTCGTGCGCGAGCTGCGCGAGGAGCTCGGTGTCGAGACCGAGCCGGTCGAACGGGTGCCCGGCGAGTGGCCGCTGGGGCCCGGCTATGTGCTCCAGGTCTGGACGGTGCGCCTGATCTCCGGTGAGCCGCGCCCGCTGGAGGATCACGACGAGCTGCGCTGGGTGCCCGCCGATGACCTGGACGCCGTGGACTGGCTGCCGCAGGACCGCCCCGCCGTCGAGGAGGCTGTGCGCCGGCGCCCTTCTGGCCCCTCCGGCTCCCAGGGCCCTTCGAATGGTGCGCGTGGCTGACGATGTACGCCGTTCGTGCCACCGTGCGCCCCTCCCGGCGATAGCCCGCCTCAAATATCGGGTATGAGCTGATTAACCCTCCGAAAGCGGACATGGTTCAGCGGCTGGTCTGGGAAGTGGTCGGGTTGATCGACACCGAAGGCGAATGCGCCGAGTGGACCTTCCCTGCCGAGGCCGATGCGGTACGCACTGCCCGCCATGTCGTCCGCGACACCCTGCGCGCCTGGGGTCTGGACACCGGGATCTGCGATGTGACGGTGCTCCTGGTCAGCGAGCTCGTGACCAATTCTCTTCGGTACACCTCGGGTCCCATCGGTGTCCGCCTGGTCCGGCCGAGCGCCGACGGGATGGGCCCGCCGCCCCGCTCCGCGCTCCGGGTGGAGATCTCCGATCCGCTTCCGGATCCGCCCCTGGAACGCCCCGCCGGACCTGATGACGAGGGCGGACGCGGGCTCCAGCTGGTGGCCTGTACGGCCCGGCGGTGGGGGACGCGGCGTGGCAGAACGGGCAAGACCGTGTGGTTCGAGCTGCCCTTGCCGGGTTAGAAGTGTGAGGGGACAACGATCATTGCGTGCTCGGCTCAAAACGAACGAGACCGTGCTGTGATCGTGAACGCCGTGCCGCCAGGGGCCGTAGTGCTGAATACTGCGGGCATGGCCGGTCCGGTGCGGTGAGCTGGAGGGGACGGTCGCGTGAGCGAGATACCTGAGACGGCGAGCGGCGTGGTGTGGCAGAGCAGTCCGCCCGGCTCGATTTACGACTACATCAAAGTCGCGTCTTTCTCGATCGGCCCGGACGGCCTGGTCGACCAGTGGAGCCGGCGCGCGGCCGAGCAGTTCGGCATCCGGCCCGACGAAGTCAGGGGCAAGGACCCGGTCGATGTGTTCATGCCGTCCGAACTTCGCTCGCGGGGACACCGCAAGGTCGCCGAGATCCTGGACGGCAAGGAGTGGACGGGCCTCGTCCCTTTCCGGTTGCCGGGTGAGGGCGGCGCGCACGGGCTCGCTGAGATGTACGTCATGCCGAGCGAGACGGAGGACGGCGAGCGGGCCGCTCTCTGTATCGTCGTCGACGTCCGCGCCCTGCGCCGGATAGAGACTGATCTCGCCGCTTCGCAGGCCATTTTCGGCCAATCTCCTTTTGGCTTCCTCCTGTTCAGCACAGACCTCACCGTGCTGCGTGCCAATCAGCGCTTCGCGACCGTCTTCGGAGGCGCGGCGGAGGACCACCGCGGCCGCACCGTGTACGACTATCTCTCCCGTCCCGAGGCCGAGCGGATGACCGCCGCACTCCAGCGCGTCCTGGAGACAGGCGAGTCCGTCACCGATCTGCAGATCGTCGGCAGTGCTCCCGGAAGCACCGAGCGCCGCCACTGGTCCATCAACCTCTATCGCGTGCACAGCGGGTCCGGCCGTCCCATCGGGGTCGCCGGACTCGGCACCGACGTGACCCGGCGTCACATCGCCGCCCGCGAGGCCGCCAGCGCCCGTCGCAACCTCGCCCTCCTCAACGAGGCCAGCGCCCGTATCGGCAACTCCCTGGATCTGGAGACCACCGCCCGGGAACTTCTCGACGTCGCCGTCCCCGGCTTCTGCGACCTCGCCTCCGTCGACCTCTACCAGGGACTGCTCACCGGTGACGAAGCCCCGCCCGGGCAATGGGGCTCCGCCCATCCCGATGGGTACAGCGGCAGTGCCGAACTGCGCCGGGTCGCCTTCGCCAGCACCGTGTCCGAAGGCCTGCTCGCCGGCTCCGGCGCCGGGACGCCGGCCACGCCCCAGGTCGGTGCCGTCCACCGCTACCCGTTCAGCTCTGCCTGCGCCGGGGCCCTGCGCACCGCCCGCGTCCGGGCCATCCCGGGCGAGGAGGGCAGCCTCGTCCAGTCCACCCTCGCCGTGCCGATGGTCGCGCACGACACGGTCGTCGGACTCGTCCAGTTCTCCCGGGCGAAGGGCAGCGAGCCCTTCGGAGAACGGGACCGGGCGCTCGCCGTCGAGCTGGCCGCACGCGCCGCGGTCTGTATCGACAACGCCCGTCTCTACCGCCGCGAGCACGAGCGGGCCCTGATCCTCCAGCGCAGCCTCCTGCCGCCCGGAGACCCGGAGGCCGCCGGTCTCGACATCGCCTGCCGCTATCTGCCGGGCAACACCGCCACCGAGGTGGGCGGCGACTGGTTCGACGTCATCGAACTGCCCGGACATCGCACCGCCCTTGTCGTCGGTGACGTCATGGGGCGCGGGCTGCGGGCCGCCGTCGCCATGGGCGAACTGCGCACCGCGGTACGTACCTTGGCGCTGCTCGACCTGGAGCCCGCCGAGGTGCTCTCCGCACTCGACGAGATCGCCCGTGGACTCGGCACCCCGAGCGGCGCCCAGCAAGCCTCCCGGGTCGCCCACAAGTCCCGCGGCCCCGAGCTCTCCGAGGTGTATCTGGCGACCTGCGTGTACGCCGTGTACGACCCGGTGACCAGACGCTGCACCTTCGCCAACGCGGGCCATCTGCCGCCCGTACTCGTCGAGCCCGGCGAGGAGGCGCTGCTGCTCGACGTGCCGCCGGGGATGCCGCTCGGAGTGGGCGGCGAACCCTTCGAGGAGGTCCAGGTCGAGCTGCCGGAGGGCGCACTGCTCGCGCTGTACACGGACGGCCTCGTCGAATCCCGGGACCATCCGCTCGACGAGGGCCTCGGTGCCTTCCGCAGGGCGCTCACCCATCCTGCGCCCGCCGTCGCCGGCGGGACCTCCCCCCGATCGCTGGAGGACGTCTGCGACCACGTCCTCAGCACCCTCGACACCCGCCACGGCGAGGACGACATCGCCCTGCTGATGGCCCGCATCCAGGGGATGCCCAGCGAGGCGGTGGGCGACTGGCGGCTGCCCCGCGAACCCCGCTCGGTGGGCCGCGCCCGTGAGCTGGCCCGGGCCCAGCTGGTCGCCTGGGATCTCGAACCGCTCGTGGACACGGTCGAACTGCTCGTCAGCGAACTCGTCACCAACGCGCTGCGCTACGGCGAGGGTGAGATCCGGCTGCGGCTGCTGCGCGACCGTACCCTCGTCTGCGAGGTGTGGGACGCCGGTCTCGTACAGCCCCGGCGCCGGCGTGCCCGGGACACCGACGAGGGCGGCCGCGGACTCCAGCTCGTCGGCCTGCTGAGCGCGGCCTGGGGCTCGCGCCGAACCCACCGGGGAAAGACCGTGTGGTTCGAACTCGCCCTGCCGGACGGGGACTCGGCAGCCGAGCCGAGCGTGGAACAGCTCCTCAGCATGTTCTGACCGGGGCACCTGCCACGGCTCATCGATCCGGGACTCCTGCCACGGCCGTCGGGTCCGGGACTCCGGCCTCTGCTCATGGGGCCGTGGCGGCGCGCCGCGCGGCAGCATGCCGCGCTTCCGCCCGCCACGGGCCCCTACGCGGCTTTCAGGGCGGTCAGCCGTGCCTCGATCTCGGCGCTGTCGCCCAGGGCGTCCAGCTGCTCGAACTGGGCGTCCAGCGACGAGGCGGCGAGCTCCTGCTTGCCCATCGCCTTCGCCTCCTCCCGGCGCACCTTGTCCTCGAAGCGGTTGAGCTCGCTCGTCGGATCCAGCACATCGATGTTCTTGACCGCGTCCATCATCTGGTTCTGCGCCTGGGCCGACTTGGCCCGGGCCACCAGCTCGTCCCGCTTGGCCTGGAGCTCGCCGAGCTTCGCCTTCATCTGGTCGAGGCCTGCTTTGAGCTTGTCCACGACCTCCGTCTGCGTGGCGATCGTCGGCTCGGCGGTCTTCGCCTCCCTCTCGGACTGCAACTGCCGCTGCAGCGCCACCTTCGCGAGGTTGTCGAACTTGTCGGCGTCCGCGCTCTGCCCGGAGGCTCGCAGCTCGTCGGCCTTCCGGCTCGCGGCCAGTGCCTTGCCGCCCCACTCCTGCGCCGCGTTCACATCCTCCTGGTGGTCCTGCTCCATCAGGCGCAGATTGCCGATGGTGCTCGCCACCGCCTGCTCCGCCTCCGAGATGTTGTTCGTGTAGTCCCGGATCAGCTGGTCGAGCATCTTCTGCGGGTCCTCGGCCTGGTCCAGGAGCGCGTTGATGTTGGCCTTCGCCAACTGGGCGACACGGCCGAGGATGGTCTGCTTGGTCATGGCACTTCTCCTTGTACGGAATGCGAGTCGGTCGAAGTCGGATCGGGAGCCGATTTCGGAGTCCGGTCCGGAGTCCGGTCCGGAGTGCGGTCCGGAGTCCGGTTCGAAGTCGGAGCAGGAAGAGAAACGCGTCAGAAACGGCCACCGCCGCCCAGCCGGCCGCGTGTGCCCCCGCCCCCGAAACTGCCCGGGCCGCCGCCGAAGCCACCGCCCTCCAGACCCCCGCCATAGCCCCCGCCCCCTCTGTGTCCGCCCCCGCCGCCGAACAGGCCGCCGAGGATGATTCCGCCGAGCACCGCACCGCCGAGCCCGCCTCCACCTCCTTGTACACCGCCCGAGCCGAACGGGTTCCCGTACGAGCGGACATCCTGCTCGGCGAGGCTCTGCGCCTGCTGGGCGAGTGCGTCCGCCTGCTGCACCTCGGCCAGCGCACCCTGGGCGTCGTCCGCCTCCGCGAGCTCCCGCGACCGCTCCAGCCGGCGCTGCGCCTCCGCGAGCCGGGTACGGGCCTGCGCCCCGACCGCCCCGCGGTGCGTCGCGATGAAGTCCACGGCCGCCCCGATCGTGGAGCGGGCGGTCAGCGTCGCCCGGTCCAGCAGCGTGCGGGCCCGGCGCGCGCCCTCCTCGCGCTCCCGCGCACCTGCCAGAGCCTCGTCCAGCGCGGCGTCCGCCTCCTCGATCCGGCGCAACGCGTCGATCGGGTCGTACGGACCGGCGTCCGTCGCCCGCAGCACATCGGCGAGTACCGTCTCCGCCCGGGCGATCCGGCCCTGGAGGTCGGCCGTGGACACCCCCTCCGCCGTACCCTTCAGCAGGCCCCGCGCGTCGGCCAGGTCCGCCTCCGTCTCGGTGAGCGCACCCGGCAGCTTTCCGGCCGCCTCTGCGAGTTCCTGGGCGCGCCGGTCGACGGCGTCGATGAGCCGTCCGGCCTGGTCGACCGCGCCTTCCGCGGCGCGGATGTGCACGGCCGCCGTGGCGTTGTCGGCCGCGTCCGCGGACTGCCGCGCCTGGTCGAGCGAGGTCTTCGCGAACAGCAGCCGCTCCTTGGCCTGTTCGACGTCGCTGATGACGGGAGCGGCGGCGGACTCGGCGTACCGCTGCCGCATGACGGCGAGGGTGGCCTCCGCCGTGTCCGCCCGCCCGCTGAGCTCCTGGTAGGCGGACTCGGCCGTGGCGAGGGCCTGCGGCGCGTTCTCCTCCAGGGCGCGGAGGCGGTCGAAGTCCTCCGACTCGTCGTCCAGTCGCCGATTGGCCTCCGCACAACGGGAGATGATCTCCTCCAGCATCCGCCGCCGGGTCGCGTCGTCCTCCGGAAACGCGTCGTCGAGTGCCTGGCGGAGCCGGAACGCTGCCGTCAGCTCGCTCTGCGCGTACGCCACCGCGTCGGTGAACGGTTTCGCAGCCTCCTCGCCGAACTGTGCCGTCGCGAAACCGAGTTCCTCGTGGCTCGTGCGGAGCGCGTCGTCCGTCTCCACGAGAGTCTGCTTCGCCCGGGCGTCCAGCTCGGGCAGCGGCGTCGGAGGGGGTTCCTCCGGCCGGCCCCAGCCCTTCCCGCCGCCCGGGGTGGTCCGTTCGGCGATCCGGCTCTTGCGCCTTCTGTACGCGTACGCGGCGATGAGCCCCGCCCCTCCGAGCACGGCCACCGGCAGGATCAGGTCGGTGGCCGAGGACCCCTCTGCGCCGCCGGGGTCGGCCTGCCCGGGGGTGATCGCCGGCGTGGGCACGGGCTGCCCCCCGAGCACCGCGTCATAGCCGTTCGCAGCACCGATCGCGGCACCGGCCCAGTCGTTCTGCCGGAGCGCCGGCTCGATCGCGGTCTGCGCGACCTCGTCGAGCTGCGCCTGGGTCAAGCGGGAGTCCGGGTCTGCGGAGTACGCGTACTGCCGGTCGCGCGTCGCGACCGCGAGCAGCAGGTCGTCGAGCCCCAGGCCGTTCTTCGTCGCGGTCGCGTCGGCCCAGCTCTGCGGCGAGCGGCCGGAGAAGTCATGTACATACACGACGAAGAGCTGGACGCGCTGCTCGTCGTAGAGCCGGTCGAGGGCCTGCGTCACCTGGCCCTCCTGGCCCCCGAGCGCATCGACCCGGTCGGTGATCTGGCCCTGGCGGGACAGCTGCACCGGATCCTCCGCACGGGCATCCTGAGCGGCGGGCATGACGAACCACCATGCCGCCACCAGCATGGCCAGCAGGAGCCGGGTGGCTATTCGCGTCACGTTTGGGAGGCTATGTCCGTGGCTTGGGTCGCGCGACCGGGCGGCCCAAGCCACGCCGGAAAATCCCGGGCCCGCCTTGCCCGCCGTCCCTGGCCTGGTGGGCCTGGGCGAGGGGACGCAGAACATATGGACCGGGGTGCGCGAGCGGGTGACCGCGCTGCGCAGGCACGGCAGGGCACGCGAGGTTTTCGGCGCCCGGGGGCACGGCTTCGAGCTCCGGCCGCCGATGAGTGAGCAGGACGTGCGCTCGCTCGAGGCCGGGCTGGGCTCGGAACTTCCGGCCGAGTACCGCAGCTTTCTGCTGACGGTGGGCGCCGACGGCGCCGGGCCGGACTACGGCCTGACCACACCGCAGTACAAGGACGGCCGCTGGGCCTGGCGCGGTGTCGGCCTGGCCTTCCCCGGAACAGAAACGGCCGTCTCCCACGCGGGCCGGCCCTTCGCCCCGGAAGAAGTGCAGCAGCAACTCGACGCGTACGACGACGAGGAGCCGGAGCGGGACGCCTACCCGGACGAGGAGGAGTTCCGGCGGGCCCACCGGGCCTGGGACGACCGGTACGAGGATCTCTACGACGCCCAGACCGCCGGATCCGTCTTCATCGGCGAGCAGGGCTGCGGCTACGAGTCGCTGCTGGTCATGACGGGGGAGCACCGCGGCACGGTCTGGGACGACGTGCGGGCCTGTGACGGCGGGATCGTGACGAAGGGCTGCGGATTCGCTGCTTGGTACCTGGACTGGCCGGCCTGCGCCGAGCGTGATGTGCACCGTGCGTGACCGTCACTGTCAGTGGTGGCGTCTAGGGTTGGAGATCATTCGGCACTGCTGACGGGGGATCCGGTGAACGTAGAACCGCGCGCCATTCTGCGGCGCGCCCGCGCCCGGCTCGGGAGCCTGCGCTTCGGGGGCCTGCGCTCCGGGAATCCGCGGCGCGGCAGCCCGCGGTCCGGGAGCTCGTGGCTGAGGTGGCCCAGGCGGATCGCCGTCGCGCTCGTCCTGCTGCTGGTCGTGCCCGCCCTCACCGGAGCCGCCGCGCTGCGGTGGAACTACGCGGGGGAGTACGAGAAGGGCACGAAGACCCGCGGCAAGGACGCCGTCTGGCTGGGCCACGCCTGGGTGGACGGCCGGAAGAAGGACGCCGACCTGGACGCCTTCGCCGCACGGATCCGGGGGACCGGGATACGGGACCTGTACGTGCACGCCGGACCGCTGGAGCACGACGGCACGCTTCCCACCGCGCGGTATCCGCGTGCGAGGTGGCTGATCGACGGTGTGCACCGGAAGCTGCCCGGCGTGCGGGTGCAGGCCTGGCTCGGCGACAAGCTGGCCACCGAGTCGCCGGACGGGCTGCGCCTGCCCGACGAGGCCACCCGTGAAGCGGTCGTACGCTCCACGGCCCAGATCCTGGACGCGGGCTTCGACGGCGTCCACTTCGACCTGGAGCCCCTGCATTCCGGCGACCGTGACTATCTGTCACTCCTCGACGATCTGCGCGCCCTCACCAAGAAGAGCAGGGCCCCGCTGTCCGTCGCCGCGCACCAGATAGACCCCCTGCCGGCCGCGCACTCGGCCGCGGGCCGGGTCACCGGCAGCCCCAAGTGGTGGTCGCAGGAGTTCTTCGGCGAAGTGGCCAGCCGGGTCGACCAGATAGCCGTCATGTCGTACGACACATGGATGCCGCTGGAGAGCCTGTACGGCGGTTACGTCGCCCAGCAGACGGCTCTCGCGCTCGAAGTCACGCCGCAGGACACCGACTTGCTGATGGGGCTGCCGTTCTTCCACGAGGACGACCTCGGCCACTGGGAGAACGCGGAGACAGTGGCCGCGGCGATCCGGGGTACACGCCTCGGGCTCGGGCGGACAGACCGCGACCGGGAACGGTTCGGGGTGGCACTGTATGTCGACTTCGCGGCGGAGGAGCGGGACTGGGAGGCGTACCGGAAGGGTTGGCACTGACCGAACGCGGGGCCGGGATCAGCCCCGCGGTCCGGAGCGCCCACCGGTGCCGCCCGGGCGCAGCCGGCAGTCGCCGGCCGCGCCCGGACCCTGGTCATGGCCCGTGCCCAGGCCATGAGGCATCCGCCCCTAGGTGGTGTCCCGTCGGCGGATCTTGTTCCCCAGCCACACCAGCGGGTCGTACTTCCTGTCCACCGCCCGCTCCTTCAGCGGGATCAGCGCATTGTCCGTGATCTTGATCTGCTCCGGGCAGACCTCGGTGCAGCACTTGGTGATGTTGCAGTAGCCCAGACCGTGCTCGTCCTGAGCCGTGCGCTTGCGGTCCAGGCCGGTCTCGGCGGCCGCGTCCAGCGGGTGCATGTCCAGTTCGGCGACGCGCATCAGGAAGCGCGGACCGGCGAAGGCCGTCTTGTTCTCCTCGTGGTCACGCACCACGTGGCAGGTGTCCTGGCACAGGAAGCACTCGATGCACTTGCGGAACTCCTGCGAGCGGTCCACGTCGGCCTGCTGCATGCGGTAGTCGCCCGCGGCGACCCCCGGAGGCGGGACGAAGGAAGGGACCTCGCGGGCCTTGGCGTAGTTGAAGGAGACATCCGTGACCAGATCCCGCATCACCGGGAAGGCCCGAAGTGGCGTGACCGTGATCGTTTCCTCGTGTGAGAAGACCGACATACGGGTCATGCACATCAGCCGCGGCCGACCGTTGATCTCCGCGCTGCACGAGCCGCATTTGCCCGCCTTGCAGTTCCAGCGCACCGCGAGGTCGGGCGCCTGGGTGGCCTGCAGCCGGTGGATGATGTCGAGGACGACCTCGCCGTCATGGACCTCGACCGTGAAGTCGGTGAGGTCACCACCCCCCTGATCGCCCCGCCAGACCCTGAACCGAGCGTCGTACGTGCTCATTCGTACAGCTCCTCTTCGGCGAGGTACTTGACCAGCTCTTCCTTCTCGAAGAGGGCGAGCAGGTCGGGGCGGATGGGCTCGGTCGTCCTGCGTACGAGGTCGATCTGGCCGCGTGCCGGGCCGGCCGGCGGGCCGCCGGAGTCGTCCGTGCCGAGGGCCAGGGCCCCCTCGGTGAGGCGGCACAGCAGATTGACCCGGCGCCACTCGCGCTCCATCGAGGGGTAGTCCTCGCGGGTGTGGCCGCCGCGGCTCTCGGTGCGCTCCAGGGCGGACCGGGCGATGCACTCGCTGACCAGCAGCATGTTCCGCAGGTCCAGGGAGAGATGCCAGCCCGGGTTGAACTGGCGGTGGCCCTCGACGCCGGCCCGCCCGGCGCGGACCCGGAGATCGGCCAGCTTCTTCAGGGCCTGCGCCATCTCGCCCTCGCGCCGGATGATGCCGACCAGGTCGTTCATGGCCTGCTGGAGTTCCTGGTGGAGGGTGTACGGATTCTCCGGGGCAGCGCCGGGCTCCGAGCCCTGAGCGCTGAACGGGCGCAGGGCCTCCGCCGCGGCCGTGTCGATCTGCTCCTCGTCGACCTGGGGCCGCCCTCCGGCGAGCCCCGACGCGTACTCCGCGGCGTGCAGTCCGGCGCGCCGCCCGAAGACCAGCAGATCGGAGAGGGAGTTGCCGCCGAGCCGGTTCGAGCCGTGCATACCGCCGGCGACCTCGCCCGCCGCGTACAGCCCGGGGACGCCGACCGCGGCGGCCGTGTCCGATTCGACCGCGATGCCGCCCATCACGTAGTGGCAGGTCGGACCGACCTCCATGGCCTCGGCAGTGATGTCCACATCCGCCAGCTCCTTGAACTGGTGGTACATGGACGGCAGTCGGCGCTTGATCACCTCGGCCGGCATCCGGGTCGACACATCGAGGAACACACCGCCGTGCGGGGAGCCCCGGCCCGCCTTCACCTCGGCGTTGATCGCCCGGGCGACCTCGTCACGGGGGAGCAGCTCGGGTGGTCGCCGGTTGTTGTCCGGATCGTCGTACCAGCGGTCGCCCTCCGCCTCCGACTCGGCGTACTTCTCCTTGAAGACGTCCGGGATGTAGTCGAACATGAACCGCTTGCCCTCGGAATTGCGCAGCACCCCTCCGTCGCCACGCACCGACTCGGTGACGAGGATCCCCTTCACCGAGGGCGGCCAGACCATCCCGGTCGGATGGAACTGCACGAACTCCATGTTGAGCAGCGGGGCGCCGGCGAGCAGCGCCAGCGCATGCCCGTCGCCCGTGTACTCCCACGAGTTGGACGTCACCTTGAAGGACTTGCCGATGCCGCCGGTGGCGAGGACCACCGCGGGAGCCTCGAGCACGAAGAAGCGCCCGGACTCGCGCTCGTAGCAGAACGTTCCCGTAACGCGCTCGCCGTCCTTCAGCACACGTGTCACCGTGCACTCCTGGAAGACCTTCAGCCGCGCCTCGTAGTCGCCGAACTCGCGCTTGTCCTCCTGCTGCAGCGAGACGATCTTCTGCTGCAGGGTGCGGATCAGCTCCAGGCCGGTCCGGTCGCCGACGTGTGCGAGCCGTGGGTACTCATGGCCGCCGAAGTTGCGCTGGGAGATCTTCCCGTCCTTCGTACGGTCGAAGAGCGCGCCCCAGGTCTCCAGCTCCCAGACCCGCTCGGGGGCCTCCTGGGCGTGCAGCTCGGCCATCCGCCACTGGTTGAGGAACTTTCCGCCGCGCATGGTGTCGCGGAAGTGGACCTGCCAGTTGTCGTGTGCGTTCACATTCGCCATGGAGGCGGCGATTCCGCCCTCGGCCATCACGGTGTGGGCCTTGCCGAAGAGGGACTTGCAGATCACGGCGGTACGGGCGCCCCGCTCGCGTGCCTCGATGGCGGCCCGCAGACCCGCGCCGCCCGCACCCACGACGACGACGTCCCACTGCTGCCGTTCGAGCTGAGTCATCAGATGGCACCTTCCTTAGAAGAAACGCGGATCGTCGAAGGCGCCGGTGGCGAGCAGATAGACGTAGAAGTCCGCGAGCGCGACGCTGATCAGCGACGTCCAGGCGAGCTGCATGTGACGCTCGTTCAGCTTGCCGACCCAGCCCCAGAGCCGGTAGCGCACAGGGTGCTTGGAGAAGTGCCGCAGACGGCCGCCGATGATGTGCCGGCAGGAGTGGCAGGAGAGGGTGTAGGCCCAGATCAGGACGATGTTGACGAGGAAGACCAGGGTGCCGAGACCCATGTGTCCCCAGGCGTAGTTCTCGTCGCGGAACGCCAGCACGGTGTCGTAGGTGAGGATGCCCGCGACCGGCAGCGCCGCGTAGAAGAAGTAGCGGTGGATGTTCTGGAGGATCAGCGGGAAGCGGGTCTCACCGGTGTACTTCTTGTGCGGCTCGGCGACCGCGCAGGCCGGGGGCGACGCCCAGAAGCCCCGGTAGTAGGCCTTGCGGTAGTAGTAGCAGGTCAGCCGGAAGCCCAGCGGGAAGATCAGGATCAGCAGCGCGGGGGACAGGCCCCACCAGCTGCCGAAGATCTCCCAGTTCGGGCCGGCCTTCATCGGTGCGCAGTTCTCCGCGAGACAGGGCGAGTAGAACGGCGAGACGTACGGCGCCGCGTAGTAGTCGCTGTTCGCGAAGGCCCGCCAGGTCGAGTAGACGATGAAGGCGAGCAGCCCGCCGGCGGTTGCGGCGGGCGCCAGCCACCAGCGGTCCGTCCTGAGGTGGCGGGGGGCGATTGCGGCGCGTGAGGCGCCGTGCACGCCTGTGTCGGGGTGGGGTTCGGTGCCTGTGGCCAACGAAGCTCCTAGGGCGCGTGCCGGTCGCGCGCACCCAGGCCTTCGTCATCCGAATCCGTCCACAGTGAGCTGTCGTACGGAGTGTCGGGGATGGTGACCAGGTCTTCGGGGCGGCCGGCCGGCTGGGTCCGGGATGCGTCCTCTCGCGATTGCGTGAGGCTCCGCTCCAGCCGTTCGACCGTACGGGCCAGGTCGTCGAGACGGCGCTTGACGTCCGTCAATTCGTCCTGCAGGGACATGAACTGCCCTCACTTCCGCGGTCGCGGTGGCATGCGGGTGTCTGGGGTTGCCCCCAGAGGGCTCTGTGTGCGCCTGCGAGTGTTGCGCGTCACATCCCGTGTTGTGAAGGCGTGTGCACCGATTCCCGGCGAGCGCCACCCGTAAGGGGCTCCCCATTGGGCCGCACGGGTGGGGTTTACGAGCCGCACCGCCGTGTCGGCATCACACCCCGCCCTTCGTCGATTTCAGTGTATGCGCAATAGGTGTGATCATCGCCAAAATTCAGGAACCGCCAGGTAATAGGACGAAGGGGTACAAGTCATGTCCAACGTCAGCGCCCCACGCGGGAGGACATGCTCCCGGACGCCTCGCCCCCGTACGCCTCGTGCCCGCACCCTGCGCTCGGTCGCGCTTCTCACCAGCGGCGTCCTCACCCTGCCCGCGCTGGCCGGCTGCAGCACGGAGGAGACCGGTTCCGAGGCCGCGGCGGCCCCGATGGACATCGCCCCGGCCGCGCGCGAGCAGGTCGAGCAGGGCGGCACCCTGCGCTGGGCCGTCGATGCCGTGCCCGCGACGCTCAACGCCTTCCAGGCCGACGCCGACCCCACCACGTCGCGGATCGCGGGCGCCGTGCTCCCCTCCCTCTTCACCCTCGACGAGCGCGGCCGTCCGCAGCGCAACCCCGACTATCTGGAATCGGCCAAGATCGCCGAGCGCGAGCCGAGGCAGGTCGTCCTCTACAAGCTCAGCCAGAAGGCCGTCTGGAGCGACGGCCGGGAGATCGGGGCGGCCGACTTCGTCGCCCAGTGGCGCGCGCTGAGCGGCAAGGACTCCGCGTACTGGACCGCGCGCAACGCCGGATACGACCGGATCGAGAAGATCGAACGGGGCGCGAACGACCTGGAGGTCCGGGTCACCTTCGCCAAGCCGTACGCCGACTGGCAGTCGCTCTTCACCCCGCTCTATCCGAAGGAGGCGATGGGGACGCCGGCCTCGTTCAACGACGGCATCCGGTCGAAGCTGGCGCTGACGGCCGGCCCCTTCACCGTGCAGAAGGTCGACCGCAAGGCCGGCACCACCACGCTCGTACGCAATCCGCGCTGGTGGGGGGCGCCCGCCAAGCTCGACTCGCTGGTCCTCCGTGCCGTGCCGCGTGACCGCCGCGCCGCCGCGCTGGCCACGGGCACCGTGGATCTGGCCGAGATCGACCGGAGCGTCGCGGACCGCATCGCCCTGGCGGTACGGAGCGGGGGCGAGGGGCCGGGCGGCGGCGGGCCGGGCCCCGGCGCCGCGCCGTCGGCCGCGCCCTCCGCCTTGCCGTCTGCCTTGCCCTCCGGCGTCCCCTCCGCCCTGCCGTCGGCCGCGCCCTCCGCCTTGCCGTCTGCCTTGCCGTCCGGTGTCCCCTCCGCCTTGCCGTCCGCCCTCCCGCCCGCCTTGCCGTCTGCCTTGCCGTCCGGTGTCCCCTCCGCCTCGCCCTCCGTCCTCCCGTCCGCCCCACCGAAGCCCCAGTCGCCGGCGCAAGCCTCCGACGACCAGAAGGGGAAGGCCGCCCGGATCGCCCGGGAGCTGCTCGCCCGCGAGAAGGTCGCCCGGGAGAGGCTCGCCTTCGACAAGAACAAGGCCGTCATCGCGCAGTACGCCGCCGAGCAGACCGCGCTGCGCGGTTTCGTGGTCCGCAAGAGTCTGGAGCCCGCTTACACCCAGCTCGCGCTGAACGGCGAGTCGGGGCCGCTCGCGGACGAGCGGGTACGGCGCGCCGTGGCCCGTGCGCTGGACCGCAAGGCGCTCGCGGAGGCCGTGCTGAAGCCGCTGGGCCTGCCCGCCCGGCCGGTCGGCAGCCATCTCGCGCTAGCGGGGCAGTCGGCTTACGCCGACAGCAGCGGTGCACTCGGTGACCAGGACACCGAGGAGGCCCAAGCCCTGCTGGCCGACGCGGGCTGGACCCGGGAGGGCGCCCGCACCACGGAGCCCGACACCAAGGCGGGCCCCGAGAAGAGCCCGGCGATGAGCAGCCCGGCGGTGAACGGCCCGGCGGTGAGCAGCCCCAGCCCGGCGGTGAGCAGCCCGGCGGTGAACAGTCCCGCCGCCAAGGCCCCTGCCGCCCGCGCCGCGGCGGACCACGCCTCCGACGAGGGCCTCTACGTCGTCGGTGACAACAAGCCGGGCCGCAGCGGCACCGCCCCGGAGGAGGGCTGGAACGTCCTCGCGCCCGGCCGGTACGCCGCCCTCCAGAGCGTGGCCCTGCGCCGCCAGGCCGACGCCCTCGACGACTCCTCCGGCGGTGACCGGGACAAGGCCATGCCGAAGGCTCAGGACAGGCAGGGCCCCGTCGCGGGCGCCTACGCCCCCCTGGGGACCAGGGCCCCGGCGGAGCGGAGCCCGGTCGCGGGCCCGCTCGGCAAGGACGGCAAGCAGCTCGTCCTGCGCTTCGTCCTCCCCTCGGGGCCGGACTCCGAGGCGCTGCGCACCGTCGGCGACCGGATCGCCCGGATGCTGGACAGGATCGGCATCCGTACGGAGATCACCAAGGTCGCCGACGACAGCTATTTCAAGGACCACATCGCCTCCGGCGAATACGACCTCGCCCTGTACTCCTGGCCCGCCTCCGCCTACCCGGCGACCGATGCCCGTCCGATCTTCGCCAAGCCGGAGCCGGCCGCCGACGGCTCGCTGCTGGTGGAGCAGAACTACACCCGGGTCGGCACGGACCACATCGACCAGCTCTTCGACCGGGCCGTCGCCGAGCTGGACGAGGGGCAGGCCCTGGAGCTGATGAAGCAGGCCGACGCCCGGATCTGGGCCGCCGCCGGCTCCATTCCGCTCTACCAGCGGCCCCAGCTGGTGGCGGTCAAGCGTGATCTCGTGAACGCGGGCGCCTTCGGATTCGCCGCACCGCGGTACCAGGACATCGGCTTCAAGAAGGCCGGGACCTCGGAGAACGGCAAGAACGACCAGAACAGCCAGAACGGCAGGAACGAACAGAACAGCCAGGCGGATCTGATCGATTAGTGCGGCAGCAAACCCTAAGAATTGGGACATATCCCACATAAAGTCGGCCGGACTCCTCGGCACTGCTCACGGACCTCAGAAGCAGCTCAAGTCCCTTGCCCGCCGGGGCCACCGGCGGGCAGGGTCGTCCCATGGCCTCGGATCGGGCGGGGAAGTCCATCACGCGACGGCCCCGTACCATAGGACACAGCCGTGGCGCGTCCGCCCGGCGGGCGTACGAGCAAACAGACGCCGCATCCCACGATCCGAGAGAAGCAGCTAGCCAGCATGCCCACGCGCCACGACATCCGTAACGTCGCCATCGTCGCCCACGTCGACCACGGCAAGACCACCATCGTCGACGCCATGCTCAAGCAGGCGGGTGCCTTCGCCGCTCACCAGCTCGACTCCGTCGACGACCGCGTCATGGACTCGAACGACCTGGAGCGTGAGAAGGGCATCACGATCCTCGCCAAGAACACGGCGGTGAAGTACCACCCCAAGGACGGCGGGGCCCCGATCACGATCAACATCATCGACACCCCCGGCCACGCCGACTTCGGCGGTGAGGTCGAGCGCGGTCTGTCGATGGTCGACGGTGTCGTGCTTCTGGTGGACGCCTCCGAGGGTCCGCTTCCGCAGACCCGCTTCGTGCTCCGCAAGGCCCTCCAGCGGCGGATGCCCGTCATCCTCTGCATCAACAAGACGGACCGTCCGGACTCCCGGATCGACGAGGTCGTGAACGAGACCTACGACCTCTTCCTCGACCTGGACGCCGACGAGGACCAGATCGAGTTCCCGATCGTCTACGCCTGCGGCCGTGACGGCGTCGCCTCGCTGACCAAGCCGGAGGACGGCACCGTACCCGCCGACAGCGAGAACCTGGAGCCCTTCTTCTCCACGATCCTGGAGCACATCCCGGCACCGGTCTACGACGACGAGGCCCCCCTCCAGGCCCACGTCACCAACCTGGACGCCGACAACTTCCTCGGCCGTATCGCGCTGCTCCGCGTCGAGCAGGGCGAGCTGCGCAAGGGCCAGACCGTCGCCTGGATCAAGCGGGACGGCTCGATCGCCAACGTCCGCATCTCCGAGCTGATGATGACCGAGGCGCTCACCCGCAAGCCGGCCGAGATGGCGGGCCCCGGTGACATCTGCGCCGTCGCCGGTATCCCCGACATCATGATCGGCGAGACGCTGGCCGACCCGGAGAACCCGGTCGCGCTGCCGCTGATCACGGTCGACGAGCCGGCCATCTCCATGACCATCGGTACGAACACCTCGCCGCTGGTCGGCCGCGGCGGCACCGGCAAGGGCGCCGACAACAAGGCGGCCGTCAAGGACCGCAAGGTCACCGCCCGCCAGGTCAAGGACCGCCTCGACCGCGAGCTGATCGGTAACGTCTCGCTGCGCGTCCTGGACACCGAGCGCCCGGACGCCTGGGAGGTGCAGGGCCGCGGCGAGCTGGCCCTGGCCATCCTGGTCGAGCAGATGCGCCGTGAGGGCTTCGAGCTGACCATCGGCAAGCCGCAGGTCGTCACCAAGGAGGTCGACGGCAAGGTCCACGAGCCGGTCGAGCGCATGACGATCGACGTGCCCGAGGAGCACATGGGCGCGGTCACGCAGCTCATGGGTGTCCGCAAGGGCCGGATGGACAACATGTCGAACCACGGCTCCGGCTGGGTCCGCATGGAGTTCGTCGTCCCGTCCCGTGGCCTCATCGGCTTCCGCACGGAGTTCCTGACCAACACCCGTGGTACGGGCATCGCCCACTCCATCCACGAGGGCCACGAGCCCTGGTTCGGCACCCTGACGACCCGTAACAACGGCTCGCTGGTCGCCGACCGCTCCGGCGCGGTCACGGGCTTCGCGATGACGAACCTGCAGGAGCGCGGCGTCCTCTTCGTGGAGCCGGGCACCGAGGTCTACGAGGGCATGATCGTCGGCGAGAACTCCCGCTCCGACGACATGGACGTGAACATCACCAAGGAGAAGAAGCTCACCAACATGCGCTCCTCCACGGCCGATGTCGCGGAGTCCATCGTTCCGCCGCGCAAGCTCTCGCTGGAGCAGTCGCTGGAGTTCTGCCGCGACGACGAGTGCGTCGAGGTCACGCCCGAGGCGGTCCGTATCCGCAAGGTGAACCTGGACGCCCGCGAGCGCGCCCGCGCCGCGTCCCGCGCAAAGCACGGCTGAGCCGAGTACGGCTGAAAATCGACCACGGCTGAACCCCCTGGCCCAGCGAACGGCCCGGACAGTCCCGCTCCGCGGGAGTGTCCGGGCCGTTCGCGTGGTGCCGTGGCGCTGTTTGCGTAGTGCGGTGGCCTGGAAGAAGACTGCGGTGACGGCTCCCTCGCGACCCTCGCGGCGACTTGTCCGTCAACAGGATTTCCTACCCCGAAGGTTCGACTATCGGACGTAGCGCACCGGAAACCTGTATTAACAGTCCGTTTCGGGGGTGTCTGTCTGCGATCCCTTTGTCCGAATTTTGGGCCTCTGGGGTGGGGTGATGTTGCCAAAACGAGATGCTTTAAGTGTGGTTTACGGCCCGAACTTACCTAATAGTTGGCTTCACTGAGCTCGGGTCAACGGGTCACGCGCTGTGGGGAGCGCCGACTCACGAGCACACGGGACACGGATCTTCGCCGTCAGGGGTGTCGGCGTTGTCATGTGTCCAGCCTTGCAGTGAATACGTGGACTCATGAGGAGGAACCCATGCGCGGTGCCACGAGCGCCAGTGGGGTCGGGTCGTCACAGATGGCTCGTGCGGCCATTTTTCAGCGCACATCATCCGGTCTGGTCGCCGGCAGCGGCCGGCACTTCTGAGACCCGGTCAACCGCTCGGCTCGCGTTCCTTGGGGGGAATCCTCCCCAACTGACGTTCCTTCCAGTCGTACCGCCTTCGGGGTCATCCCGTCAGGCGTGCGGTTGCGCTGCCGTACCCGTCTCGGGGTGACGGCCGGCACCGGGGGATCGTCGAGCAGCCATGGCGGAACGGGCGTAGACCGTCCGGGCCGTTGTAGCGTGCAAGGATCGCGGGTCACACGACACCCGTGAATGGACACCATCATGACCAGTCCAATTGAGATCGAGGGCGAGAAGGCCTCTGTCGCCTTGGACAAAGAGACCGAGACCCAGAACGACGGCGCGGAAGCCAAGTCGCTCACCGGACGCTCGCCCAGTCAGCTGATGTGGGCGCGCTTCAAGCGTGATCGCACAGGCGTGATCTCCGCCTGTGTGGTGCTCGTCTACTTTCTCGTCGCCGCACTGGCTCCGGTCATCTCGGCGGTGTACGGGAAGAATCCCTACACGCTGTACGCGCAGGAGCCGGACTACCCCTTCCTGCTGGACGACTTCGCGATGCCCACCGGTTCCTTCGGTGGCATCTCGGGGGAGTTCTGGTTCGGGGTCGAGCCCAACCTGGGCCGCGACGTGTTCACCATGCTGATCTACGGCATCAGAACCTCGCTGTTCATGGCGCTGGTCCTGACGGTCCTCAGCCTGGGGACCGGCGTGGTCATCGGCATGGTGGGCGGCTACTTCGGCGGGAAGGTCGACTACTGGCTGGGCCGGGTGACCGACTTCTTCCTGGCGTTCCCGAACCAGCTGTTCTTCATCGCCTTCATGCCGATCGTGACCGCGCTGTTCGTCTCCCCGACGGACGAGACCCCGACGTACCTGCGGGCCGTCGCGATCATCCTGGTGTCGTGGTTCCTCGGCTGGATGGGTATGGCCCGTCTGGTGCGCAGCTCTGTACTGTCCCTGCGGGAACGCGAGTTCGTCGAGGCGGCGAAGGTCTCGGGTGCCTCGCGCTGGCGAATCGTCCGCAAGGAGGTTCTGCCGAACATCGTGACGCCGATCCTGGTGCAGGGCACCTACATGCTGCCCAGCGCCATCCTGAACATCGCCTTCCTCTCCTTCGTGGGTGTCGGCTTCGTCGAGCCCACCCCGGACTGGGGCCGCATGTTCGCCATCGGCGCCAACATCTACGAGCAGGACCCGGCGTTCATGTTCTTCCCGGGTGTCGCTCTTGTCGTCTTCGTCCTGGCCTTCAACCTCCTGGGTGACTCGGTCCGCGACGCATTCGACCCCAAGACCGGACGGTGACGTCCATGGGCGAGGGCAGCTGCCGCCCTCGCACCGGGCAACCGGACGGTCAGGCAGCTCTTCTGGATAACAACCGACAGGTAGGTGCAACGAGCATCATGAAGCTCATTCGATCGCGCTCCGCACGCGCCATAGTCGTCGCCGCGGCGGCCGGCTCCCTGGCGCTCACCGGCTGCTCCAACGACAGCGGCAAGAGCGGCAAGGACGAGTCCAAGTCGCAGAAGGACGCCGCGGCGCAGTCCAAGCCGGTTGCCTACGGTGACGCTGCCGCCTCGAACGGTCCGGCCGTCGAGGTTCCGGGCGCCAAGCCCGGTGGCACCATCAACGTCTACATGCAGTCCGACCTGTCCCACATGGACCCGGGTCAGATCTACGTCAGCGACGCGGGCCAGTTCGCCAACCTGATCCACCGCGGTCTGACGAACTTCCAGGAGGACGACAAGGGCAACCTGACCGTCGTCGGCGACGTCGCCACCGACTCCGGCAAGTCCACCAACGGTGGCAAGACCTGGACGTTCACCCTCAAGGACGGCATCAAGGACGAGGATGGCAACGCCATCACCTCCGCCGACGTCCGCCACACCATCGAGCGCATGTACTCGAAGGTGATCTTCGACGGTCCGACCTACGTCCAGAGCTGGCTCTCCGGCGACGACTACCGCAAGGCGCTGCCGGACGGTCCGTACAAGGGCAAGCACCTTCCGGACAGCGTCCTCGCGACCCCGGACGCCAAGACGGTCGTCTTCAACTTCAAGACGCCGCAGCCCGACCTGCCGCAGGCCCTGGCCATGGCCGGTTACTCCATCGTTCCGCAGAAGGCGGACACGCAGGCGAAGTACGACAAGGCCCCGAAGTCCCTCGGCCCGTACAAGATCTCCGACTACAAGGCCGGCAAGTCCCTCACCATGGTGAAGAACACCAACTGGGACCCGAAGACGGACGCCGTGCGCCACCAGTACGTCGACGGCTACAACTTCCTCACCACGATCGACCAGGTCAGCCAGACCAAGCGTCTGATCGCCGACCAGGGCGAGGCCAAGAACGCGATCCAGTTCACGGACTCGGTCGACCCGTCCCAGATCCAGTCCGTGATCAACAACAAGGCCGTCAACAAGCGCACGGTCAAGGGCTACCAGCCCTACGTCTGGCAGCTCTCCTTCAACCTGGACCGGATGAAGGACAAGAAGATCCGCGACGCGATCACGTACGCGATCCCGAACCAGTCGATGATCCAGGCCGACGGTGGCAAGTACGGCGGTGAGCTCGCCGGTGGTCTGCTCGCCCCGACCCTGCCGGGCTTCGACCCGAAGTACGACCCGTTCGGCAAGCTGAAGAAGCCCAACGGTGACCCGGAGAAGGCCAAGGCGCTGCTGAAGGAGGCGGGCCTCAAGCAGGGCACCAAGCTGAGCTACGCCTACTCCAACACCCCGCGTGGCCAGAAGCAGATGGTCATCATCAAGGACGCGCTGAACAAGATCGGCTTCGACGTCCAGGCCAAGGAGATCGACCGGAAGAGCTTCTACGAGCAGATCGGTAAGCTCGACAACCCGTTCGACATCTACATGACCGGCTGGGGCCAGGACTGGCCGTCGCCGTCCACGGTCATCACCCCGGTCTACGACGGTGACCTGGTCGCCGACGGTGCGTCGAACTACTCGCACATCAAGGACCCCGAGGTCACCCAGGGCATCAACGAGGCGGTCACGCTGGAGCCCCAGGCCGCGGCCAAGAAGTGGGAGTCGATCCACCACCGCATCGTCGAGGGTGTCAACCCGGCTGCCCCGGTCTACTACTCGAAGCAGATCCAGCTGTCCGGCTCGAACGTCGGTGGCGTCAAGTACAGCACCGAGTCGAGCTACATCGACATCAACGACCTGTACCTGATCAAGCCGTAACACCACATCACGGCTGATCCGTGGGGGTGCGCGCCAGGCGGAGCGCACCCCCGCGGACCCCACCCCTCACAACTCCCGCCGACTCCGAAGAGAGCAGCCTCCCGCGATGCTTCAGTTCCTCATCCGCAGGTTGACCGGCGCCGTCGTCATCATGTTCCTGATCGGCGCGTTCACGTTCTTCCTGTTCTACACAATCCCCCAGGACTTCGCCCAACTCTCCTGCGGCAAGAACTGCACGCCGCAGAACATCGCGGTGATTCGCGAGAATCTCGGCCTGGACAAGCCCATCACCGCACAGTTCTGGGACTTCATGTCCGGCATCGTGGTCGGCCGTGACTTCAACGCCGGACACTGTGCGGCACCGTGCCTGGGCGTCTCCTTCGAGTCCGGCGACATGGTCTGGGACTCCATCCTCGACCGCTTCCCGCTGACGCTGTCGCTGACCGTCGGCGGCCTCATCATCTTCCTGGTCTTCGGTCTCGGCACGGGTCTGCTCGCCGCATGGAAGCGCGGCACCGTGGTCGACAAGATCGTCAGTGGCGCCTCGATGGTGCTCAGCTCGTTCCAGATCTACTTCCTCGGCCCGATCGTGCTCGGTCTCTTCGTCTACAGCACGGGCTGGATGGAGAACCCCAAGTACGTCCCGTTCACGGACGATCCGGTCGGCTGGGTCATCGGTCTGCTGATCCCCTGGGCCGTCATGGCGACGATCTTCACCGCCCAGTACACGCGTATGGCGCGCTCGACCATGATCGAGCAGCTGCAGGAGGAGCATGTCCGCACCGCGCGGGCGAAGGGCATGCGCCAGCGGTACGTCTTCTTCCGCTACGCCTGGCGCGGCTCGCTCATCCCCATCGTCACCATCATCGGCATGGACCTCAGCGGACTTCTCGCGGGCGCCGTGGTCACCGAGTTCACCTTCGACCTGGCGGGCATCGGCCGCCTGGCGGTGGAGTCCTCGCTGAACAAGGACCTGCCGCTGACGATGGGCGTGATGCTGTTCGGAGCCTTCTTCATCCTGATCCTGAACATCATCGTGGACCTCGCCTACGCCTACATCGACCCGCGCGTGCGCCTCGCCTAGGAGAACGACCGTGACCACACTGACCAAGACCGAAGACACACCGGCCCCGACCGGGCCGGAGGCCTTCCTCTCGGTCCGCGACCTGCGGGTGCGCTTCTCCACCGAGGACGGCATCGTCAAGGCGGTCGACGGGCTCTCCTTCGATGTCGAGCGCGGCAAGACGCTGGGCATCGTGGGCGAGTCGGGCTCCGGCAAGTCCGTGACCAACCTGACCGTTCTCGGTCTGCACAACCGCAAGACCACCGCGATCGACGGCGAGATCATCCTGGACGGCCAGGAGCTGACCGGCGCGCCGGAGAAGGAGCTGGAGAAGCTCCGCGGCAACAAGGTCGCGATGATCTTCCAGGACCCGCTGACGGCGCTCTCGCCGTACTACACGGTGGGCCGGCAGCTCTCCGAGCCGTACATGAAGCACATGGGCGCCTCCAAGAAGGAGGCGAAGGCCCGGGCCATCGAGATGCTGGACAAGGTCGGCATCCCGCAGCCCGCGATGCGCTTCAACGACTACCCGCACCAGTTCTCCGGCGGTATGCGCCAGCGCGCGATGATCGCCATGGCGCTGATGTGCGACCCCGACCTGCTGATCGCCGACGAGCCGACCACCGCGCTCGACGTGACCGTGCAGGCGCAGATCCTCGACCTGCTCAAGGACCTCCAGCAGGAGTTCGGGTCGGCGATCATCTTCATCACGCACGACCTCGGCGTCATCGCCAACATGGCTGACGATCTGCTCGTCATGTACGCGGGACGGGCGGTGGAGCGCGGCAGCGTCCGCGAGGTGCTCCGGTCGCCCCAGCACCCCTACACCTGGGGTCTGCTGAGCTCGATGCCCCGTCTCGGCGGCGACACGAGCGAGGCGCTCACGCCGATCCCCGGCTCGCCGCCCAGCCTGCTGAACCCGCCGTCCGGCTGCCCGTTCCACCCGCGCTGCGCCTTCGTCGACGAGGTCAGCGGTTCGCGGTGCTCCGGTGAGCGGCCGCCGCTCGGCGCCGGGCGCGCTGCCGCGTGCCACCTCACGGGGGACCAGAAGCAGACCATCTTCATCGACCAGATCAAGCCCCGGCTGGGCTAGGGAGACGCAGAGACATGAGCAAGAACGTCACTCTGCCTGAGCAGCAGGGTTCAACGGACGGGGCGGGGCGCAAGCCGCTGCTCACCGTCGAGGGCCTGACGAAACACTTCCCGATCTACGGCGGCTTCCCGTTCAAGCGCCAGGTCGGTGCGGTCAGGGCGGTCGACGGGGTCGACCTCACCGTGTACGAGGGCGAGAGCCTCGGCGTCGTCGGCGAGTCCGGCTGTGGCAAGTCCACGACCGGCCGGCTGGTCACGCGGCTGCTGGAGCCGACCGGCGGAAAGATCACCTACGCCGGTCAGGACATCACCCACGCGGGACGCAAGCAGCTGGCGCCGATCCGGTCCGAGATCCAGATGATCTTCCAGGACCCGTACTCGTCGCTGAACCCGCGGCAGACCGTCGGCACCATCATCAAGAGCCCGATGGAGGTCAACGGCATCAACCCGCCCGGCGGCCGTGAGAAGCGGGTGCGGGAGCTGCTCGAGACCGTGGGTCTCAACCCCGAGCACTACAACCGCTTCCCGCACGAGTTCTCCGGCGGTCAGCGTCAGCGCATCGGTGTGGCGCGGGCCCTCGCGCTCGAGCCGAAGCTGATCGTCGCCGACGAGCCGGTCTCCGCGCTGGACGTGTCGATCCAGGCCCAGGTCGTCAACCTGCTCCAGAAGGTGCAGGACGAGCTGGGTATCGCCTTCATGTTCATCGCCCACGACCTCGCGGTCGTGCGGCACTTCTCGCAGCGTGTGGCCGTGATGTACCTGGGCAAGGTGGTGGAGGTCGCCGACCGCGACTCGCTCTACAACCGGCCCCGTCACCCGTACACCCACGCCCTGCTCTCGGCCGTGCCGGAGCCGGACGCCGACGCGGGGCAGAAGGAGCGGATCCGTCTCTCCGGCGACGTCCCCTCCCCGATCATGCCGCCGTCCGGCTGCCGCTTCCGCACCCGCTGCTGGAAGGCGCAGGACAAGTGCGCGACCGAAGAGCCGCCGCTGGTGCAGATCTCCGGAAACCGTGAGGGCCACCTGACGGCCTGCCACTTCCCGGAGGACCCGACGACCGAGCGTGCCGAGGACGTCGTCCTGGACCCGGCGCTCGCAGCGCTCGAAGGGGAGCACGGCTCCGACGACTGACGCCCGAGCGTGAGGAACGCCCCGGCCGCCGTTCTGGCGACCGGGGCGTTTTCCGTGCCGGTCGTAGTTTCCCGAGGCGGGTCCCCGGTCCGGTCGTACGGTCCGAGGCGGATCCCGCGGTGCGGCCGACCTGCCCGCGAGCGTCGCCCGCCGTCCGGTCGTGTGTTGCAAATGTATGTTATGCCTCTTATGTGGTGGTATTGGGGCCAAGCGAAACGGGACCCCGGGAGGCACTCCATGCGCGCAGCCACTCACGCCAAGTGGGCCGCATGCGCGGCCGCCGTCGCCCTCGCGGCAACGGCCTGCGGCGGCGGGGGCGGTGCGGCAGGCGGTGCCGACGGCATCGTGAGCTCCTCCTGGGGGGACCCGCAGAATCCGCTGGAGCCGGCGAACACCAATGAGGTCCAGGGCGGCAAGGTCCTCGACATGATCTTCCGCGGTCTCAAGCACTACGACCCGAAGACCGGCGAGGCCGAGAACATGCTCGCCGAGAGGATCGACACCACCGACTCCACCAACTTCACCGTCACGGTCAAGGGCGGCTGGACCTTCTCCAACGGCGAGCCGGTCACCGCGAAGTCGTTCGTCGACGCGTGGAACTACGGCGCCCATCTCAAGAACAACCAGCGCAACGCCTACTTCTTCGGCTACATCGAGGGGTACGACCAGGTCCACCCGGAGTCCGGCCGGCCCACCGCCGAGACCATGTCCGGCCTCAAGGTCACGGGTGACCGCACGTTCACGGTCAAGCTCACCCAGAAGTTCTCCACCTGGCCGGAGACCCTCGGCTACACCGCTTTCGCCCCCCTGCCCAAGGCGTTCTTCACCGACCACGCCGCCTGGCTGGCCAAGCCCGTCGGCAACGGCCCGTACGCCGTCGACTCGTACGTCAGAGGCGCCCAGATGTCCCTGCGCCGCTGGGACCAGTACCCCGGCCAGGACAAGGCCAGGAACGGCGGCATCGACCTCAAGGTCTACACCGACAACAACACGGCCTACACCGACCTGATGTCCGGAAACCTCGACCTCGTCGACGACGTCCCGGCCGCCCAGCTCAAGAACGTCAAGGCCGACCTCGGCAACCGCTACATCAACACCCCGGCCGGCAGCATCCAGGCCATCGACTTCCCCTTCTACGACCCGGACTGGAACAAGCCGGGCCAGGAGAAGCTCCGCAAGGGCCTGTCCATGGCGATCAACCGGCAGCAGATCACCGACACGATCTTCCAGATGACCCGTACCCCCGCCAAGGACTGGACGTCCCCGGTCCTCGGTGAGGACGGCGGCTACGACCCCTCGCTCTGCGGCGACGCCTGTTCGTACAACGCCGCCGAGGCCAGGAAGCTGATCGCGGAGGGCGGCGGCATCCCCGGCGGCGGGCTGAAGATCACGTACAACGCCGACAGCTCCCACAAGGTCTGGGTCGACGCCGTCTGCAATTCCATCAACAATGTGCTCGGCAACGACCGGGCCTGCGTCGGAAACCCCGTCGGCACCTTCGCCGACTACCGCAACCAGGTCACCCAGTCCAAGCTCACCGGCCCGTTCCGGGCCGGCTGGCAGATGGACTACCCGCTCATCCAGAACTTCCTCCAGCCCCTCTACTACACCAACGCCTCCTCCAACGACGGCAAGTGGAGCAACCCCGAGTTCGACCGGCTCGTCGACGAGGCCAACGCCCAGAGCGACACGGCCAAGGCGGTTGACACGTTCAAGCAGGCCGAGAGGGTTCTGCGGGACCAGATGGCCTCGATCCCGCTCTGGTACCAGAACGGCAGCGCCGGCTATTCGGAGCGGCTCTCCAACGTCTCGCTGAACCAGTTCAGCGTGCCCGTCTACGAAGAGATCACGGTCAGCTGACGCCCCGGACCCAGTCCCCGCCCCCAGGGAGCCCTTCATGGGACGCTATGTGATCCGGCGTCTGCTGCAGATGATCCCGGTCTTCATCGGCGCCACGCTGCTGATCTTCCTGATGGTGAACGTGATGGGCGACCCCATCGCGGGACTCTGCGGCGACCGGGCGTGCGACCCCGCGACCGCCGCCCAGCTGCGCAAGGAGTTCGGCCTCGACAAGCCGGTCTGGCAGCAATACCTGACGTACATGGGCAACGTCTTCACCGGCGACTTCGGTACGGCCTTCAACGGGCAGCCGGTCACCGAGCTGATGGCCACGGCCTTCCCGGTCACCATCCGGCTGACCATCGTCGCGATCGTCTTCGAGATCGTCATCGGCATCAGCCTCGGCGTGCTCACGGGCCTGCGCCGCGGCCGCCCCGTCGACAGCGGCGTACTGATCGTCACGCTGGTGGTCATCGCCGTCCCCACCTTCGTGACCGGCCTGCTCCTGCAGCTTCTGCTCGGCGTGCAGTGGGGCTGGATCAGACCGTCCGTGTCCGCCGAGGCGCCGCTCGGCGAACTGATCGTGCCGGGACTCGTCCTCGCGTCCGTCTCGCTCGCCTACGTCACCCGGCTGACCAGGACGTCCATCGTCGAGAACCGGCGCGCCGACTACGTCCGCACGGCGATCGCCAAGGGACTGCCATGGCGTCGCGTCGTCACCCGCCATCTGCTGCGCAACTCGCTGATCCCGGTGGTCACCTTCATCGGCGCCGACATCGGCGCGCTGATGGGCGGCGCCATCGTCACCGAGCGGATCTTCAACATCCATGGCGTCGGCTACCAGCTCTACCAGGGCATCCTCCGCCAGAACACCCAGACCGTCGTGGGCTTCGTGACCGTCCTGGTGCTGGTGTTTCTCCTGGTGAACCTGATCGTCGATCTCCTCTACGCCGTACTCGACCCGAGGATCCGCTATGCCTGAGCCGCGATACGACGACCGGCGAGCCGGGGCAGCGATCGCCCCGACCGGCGCGGGCGGCGCGATGGACCTCGCGACGAGCGAGGGCGAGACCCTGGAGAAGGTGCCGGGTGGGCCGCTCGGCACCGGACCGGCGGGCAAACCGCGCAGCCTCTGGTCCGACGCCTGGCGCGATCTGCGCCGCAACCCCGTCTTCATCGTCTCCGGACTGTTCATCCTCTTCCTGGTGATCATCTCGATCTGGCCTTCGCTGATCGCCCCCGGGAATCCGCTCAACTGCGACCTCGCCAAGGCCCAGGAGGGCTCCCAGCCCGGCCACCCCTTCGGCTTCGACGGCCAGGGCTGCGACGTCTACACCCGGACCGTCCACGGCGCCCGCACCTCGGTGACCGTCGGTGTCTGCGCGACCCTCGGAGTGGCGCTGCTCGGCTCCCTCCTGGGCGCGCTCGCCGGATTCTTCGGCGGAGCATCCGACTCCCTGCTGTCCCGCCTCACCGACGTCTTCTTCGCCATCCCGGTCGTCCTCGGCGGTCTGGTGCTGCTGTCCGTCGTCACCAGCAACACCGTCTGGCCGGTGATCGGATTCATGGTGCTGCTCGGCTGGCCGCAGGTCTCCCGGATCGCCCGCGGCTCGGTGATCACCGCCAAGCAGAACGACTACGTCCAGGCAGCGCGGGCCCTCGGTGCGTCGAACTCACGGCTGCTGCTGCGGCACATCGCGCCCAACGCCGTGGCACCGGTCATTGTCGTCGCGACCATCGCCCTCGGCACGTACGTCGCACTGGAGGCGACCCTCTCCTACCTCGGTGTCGGGCTGCGGCCGCCCGCCGTGTCCTGGGGCATCGACATCTCGGCAGCCTCCCCGTACATCCGCAACGCCCCGCACATGCTGCTCTGGCCGGCCGGTGCGCTCGCCGTCACCGTGCTCGCCTTCATCATGCTCGGCGACGCGGTGCGCGACGCCCTCGACCCGAAGCTGCGCTGAGGAGCCGCGTCCATGAGTCCTGTCATGCGTCCCGACCCGCTGCTCGAAGTACGCGACCTGCATGTGGAGTTCCGCACCCGCGACGGCGTCGCCAAGGCGGTCAACGGCGTCACCTGCTCCGTCGGCGCGGGCGAGACCCTCGCCGTGCTCGGCGAGTCCGGCTCCGGGAAGTCCGTCACCGCCCAGGCCGTCATGGGCATCCTCGACAGCCCGCCGGGCCGGATCACCAGGGGCGAGATCATCTTCCAGGGCCAGGACCTGCTGACCCTGAAGGAGGACGAGCGCCGGAAGATCCGCGGGGCCGGAATGGCCATGATCTTCCAGGACGCGCTGTCCTCGCTCAATCCGGTCCTGAGCGTCGGCGACCAGCTCGGCGAGATGTTCACCGTGCACCGCGGGATGTCACGCAAGGACGCCAGGGCGAAGGCCGTCGAGCTGATGGACCGGGTCCGTATCCCGGCGGCGAAGGAGCGCGTCGGCCAGTACCCGCACCAGTTCAGCGGCGGGATGCGGCAGCGCATCATGATCGCCATGGCGCTGGCGCTCGAACCGGACCTGATCATCGCGGACGAGCCGACCACGGCGCTCGACGTGACCGTGCAGGCACAGGTGATGGATCTGCTCGCCGAGCTCCGGCGCGAGCTCAACATGGGACTCGTCCTCATCACCCACGACCTCGGCGTCGTCGCCGACGTCGCCGACCGGATCGCCGTGATGTACGCGGGCCGGATCGTCGAGACCGCACCGGTCCACGACATCTACCGGGCCCCCGCCCATCCGTACACGCGCGGTCTGCTCGACTCGATCCCGCGCCTGGACCAGAAGGGCCAGGAGCTGTACGCGATCAAGGGTCTGCCACCGAACCTGATGCACATCCCGGCCGGTTGCGCCTTCAACCCCCGCTGCCCGATGGCCCAGGACGTGTGCACGACCGACGAGCCCGAACTGTTCCATGTGAACCGGGACCGCGGCAGCGCCTGCTTCTTCTGGAGGGAGTGCCTCCATGGCTGAGCCGACCGAGCCGATCATCGAGGTGCGCGACCTGCACAAGCACTATCCGCTCACCCGGGGCATCCTCTTCAAGAAGCAGGTGGGGGCGGTCAAGGCGGTCGACGGGGTCGATCTCGACCTCTTCCCGGGAGAGACGCTGGGCATCGTCGGCGAGTCCGGCTGCGGCAAGTCCACCCTCGCCAGGATGCTGGTGAACCTGGAACGGCCCACGGCCGGGTCGATCCGCTACAAGGGCGAGGACATCACCAAGCTGTCCGGACGCGCGCTGAAGGCGGTGCGCCGCAACATCCAGATGGTGTTCCAGGACCCGTACACCTCCCTGAACCCGCGGATGACGGTCGGCGACATCATCGGGGAGCCGTACGAGATCCACCCCGAGGTGGCCCCGAAGGGCGACCGGCGCAGGAAGGTCCAGGAACTGCTGGACGTCGTCGGGCTCGACCCCGAGTACGTCAACCGCTATCCGCACCAGTTCTCCGGCGGTCAGCGCCAGCGCATCGGCATCGCGCGCGGGCTCGCGCTGCGCCCGGAGGTCATCGTGGCGGACGAGCCGGTCTCCGCTCTCGATGTCTCCATCCAGGCGCAGGTCGTCAATCTGCTGGAGCAGCTGCAGAGCGAGTTCAGCCTCAGTTATGTGTTCATCGCCCACGACCTGTCGATCGTCCGTCACATCTCGGACCGGGTCGGCGTGATGTACCTCGGGCGGATCGTGGAGATCGGCAAGGACGCGGAGATCTACGACCATCCGACGCATCCCTACACCCAGGCGCTGCTGTCGGCCGTCCCGGTGCCCGACCCGCAGGCGCGCGAGCACCGGGAGCGGATCATCCTCACCGGAGAGGTGCCGTCACCGACCAGCATCCCGTCCGGCTGCCGCTTCCGCACCCGCTGCTGGAAGGCGCGGGAACGCTGCACGCTGGAGGTGCCGGAACTGGCGGTGCCCGCGGAGTTCCGCCTCGCGGAGGGGCCCGCGAGGCATGACTCGGCGTGCCACTTCGCGGAGGAGAAGCGTGTGGTGCCACGCGAGGACTGACCGCGGCGCTGCCCCGGACCCCGCCGGGCTGGGCCCCGGACTCCGCTCCTCACTCTCCCCCTGCGCCCTGAGCCCTTTCCCCCGCGGGCGCCCGGCCTGATTCAGAAGACACGCCCTACCCCCGCGCCTCGGCCGTCTCCCGGTGGAGGAACGCCAGCTGCGCCCTCTTCTCCGGCAGGAACACATCCGGGAGGTCGATCTCCGGCAGAACGATCTCCGGCCCGATCTCGAACCCCGTACGGGCCAGCCGCTCGACCGCCTTCTCGTTGCGGATGTCCGGCTCGGCGACGATCCTGCTCACCTTCGGGTCCGACAGCACGTAGGTGATGATGACGGACAGCAACGCGGAGGTGAAGCCGGGCCGCGGCGCGCCGTGCGGGGGACCGATCATCAGGTGGACGCCGATGTCGCCGGGCTCGACGTCGTAGCACTCGCTGACGCGGTCGGCCTCCGGCTCGTACGTCTGGAAGAGCACCGCCGGCCGGTCCCCGACGTGGATGAGGAAGGCGTGGTGCGTGGTGAGGGAGTCCAGGTGCTCGTAGATCTCCAGGACCTCGGCGCGGCTCGCCTCGCCCATGCCCCAGAAGCGGGCCCGCTCCTCGGTGACCCAGGAGTGGATGACGTCGGCGTCGCGCCGCGGGTCCAGGGCGAGGACCCGTACCGTCCCGATGCCCTCGACGGTCTCCTCGTGCAGGGTCCCGGCCGGGTCCTCGGCCGGAGTCCCAGGCCGGACGACGGGCTCAGTGGTCATGACTCTCCTCGGTACGGTGCTCGAGCGTGAGCTGGTCGAAGTCGGTGACGACGGGGACGAATTCGCCGCGCAGCCACAGCGGCAGCTGGTCGCGGTGGTGGGCGTCGCCGGGGATGCCGCGAGCGCCCAGCGGCACCACCCAGAGGCTGTCCTCGCGCCGGGCGAGGTCCCATACGTAACGGGCGGCCGGTCCGCGGGCGCTGAGATCGGTGACGCCGGGAACGCTCGACGTGGCCAGCACACAGTCGTGGTCGCCGGGCAGACCCGGCCACTGCTCGTCCGTGCCGGGCAGCGCCTGCCAGGGCGCGAGCCGGTGCAGCTCGCCCCAGGTGGCGCTCGGTTCGCCGGCCGCGGCGACCTCGTCGAGGGCCGCGCGTACGACCCCGGCGCGGTCGATGCCGGGCAGCAGGCCGGTGGTCAGCAGCGTCTCCAGGGCGTACGCGATCTTCACCGGCAGATACAGCCAGGGCACGAACACCTCGGGGTACCCGAACGGTTCCGCGAGCGCGGCGAGTTCCGGGTGGGCCGCCAGTCGCACGACGACCGCGGACCGCACCGCCGCGTACAGGGCGGCATCGGTGCTGTCGGCCGCCATCCGCCGGTCCCAGCCCAGCAGCCGCTCCCGCAGTCGCGAGGCTTCGGGAGAGAGCCCGGGAAGCCCGGCGACCAGCTCCAGCAGCGGGCGCGCGGAGGCCAGATGGGTGTCGGTGTGGACGGCCGCCATGCCGGGCGCCGTCCAGCTCTTCGACTCGCGCAGCAGGTGGGCGATCCGGTCGGCCCGGTGCGGCGGCGCGAATTCGACGCCGAGGGCCGTGGCGAGGCCCCGCGCGTTGGCCATGACGGCGATGTCCTCGACCTCGGCGCGGGGCGTCTCGTGCCACCCCTGCCAGTCGTGCCCGTGCTCCCATGCGGGCACGACCCGCAGCCGGTTGTCCTCGTGCCGCACGGGTACGCGCCCGGCGACCCGGTGCAGCAGCCCGCCGGCGGTGTCCGCGGCATGGACCACATTGACCGGCTCGGTCCATGCGTCGAGCGCCCGGTCCACATCCTCGGTGCTGCGCGCCCTGAGCAGCGCGGGGAGCGCCTCGAAGCCGAGGTCGCCGGTCACGCGCGGCGGGTAGCGCAGGCTGATCGCCTCCGCCCCGCCGTCACCGCCGCCGATGATCACGGGGCCGCGCTCGGTCTCGATGATCTCGACCTCGACCGGCTCGCCGCCCGCCACCTCGATCGTCTCGCGGTGGTGGGTGGCCGGGTGCCAGCCGTCCGGGCCGAGGGCCTCGACCGCGGTCGCCGTGCGCCGCAGCCGCTCGCGGTACAGGTCCTGGTAGTCGGACATGGCGTTGGTGATCGCCCAGGCGACGTCGCCGGTGTGGCCGAAGTGGGCGAGGCCCGGTACGCCGGGGACGGCGAGGCCGAGGACGTCGAAGTCCGGGCAGACCAGGTGGATCTGCTGGTAGATGCCGGGATCCTCGATGAAGCGGTGCGGGTCGCCCGCGATGAGGGGCGCGCCCGTGGCCGTACGGTCGCCGGTGACCAGCCAGCCGTTGCTGCCCGAGGTCCCCGGCCCGTCCGTGGCGAAGAGGGTGATCGCCTCGTCGCCCAGCCGTCGTGCCACCTCCTCGCGCCACAGCTTGGTGGGGAACCCGGCGAACAGGATGTGCGTCGAGATCCAGATCCCCAGCGGGACCCACGGCTCCCACCGACCGGGCACGAGGCCGGTCGACGCGAACTCGGGAGCCGCCCCCGCGCCCTCCGGAAGGCCGGCGTTGACGCCGTCCACGTACGCACGCACCCACGCCGCCGTGTCCGCGTCCAGGTTCGCGAAGCAGCGCCGGGCCGTGTCGGCCAGCCGGGACCGACGGGCGAACCGGTCCCAGACGACGGCCTCCGCGCCCAGGAACGCGGCCGTCGTGCCCTGCACCCGGTGCCGCTCGACCTCGATCTGCCAGCCCCGGTCCACGGCGGCGTTCCGTCCCTGAGCGAAGGCCAGTTCCAGGGCGCTGGAGGCACGCAGATGCGGGATGCCCCAGGCATCCCGGTAGACCTCGGTCGTCACGCTGTCCCCACTCTCCTGCTTGATCAGCCTTTAGGTTAGGCTGGCCTAACCTTACTGGGCGCTTGGGGAGGAGACAGCGGTGGGGCATGGCTGGGAGGGCGTGGTCCTCAAGCTGATGCGGGGCAAGGACTTCTCGTTCACGGTGACCGGGGCGGAGCAGGTCACCGAGCAGTTCCGCCGGCTGCGTCTCACCGACGGGGGCATGCTCGGCGCCACCGGAGTGCACCCCACCATGTGGGTGCGGCTCTGGTTCGACAACGCGGGCAAGCCCCATCAGCGCGCCTACACCCTCGTCGATCCCGACCCCGCCGCCGGGACCTTCAGCCTGGAGTTCGCCCTGCACGACGGCTGCGCCAGCGACTGGGCCCGCAAGGCCCAGCCCGGCGACACCATCGAGGCGACGGTCCAGGGCACGGGCTTCGCCGTGCCCGAGCCGCTGCCGTCGCGGCTGTTCGTCATCGGCGACCCGGCCTCGCTGCCCGCGATCAATTCCCTGCTGGACGCGATGCCGCAGGTGCCGGCCACCATCTGGTTCGAGACCCCGCACGCCTCGGACGCCGATCTGCCCGTGCGGACCGACGCCGCGCGCCACGAGCTGCGGCGCGTGCCGCGGCAGGACGGCGGCGGCCGGCTGGTCGAGGAGGTGCGGGCCGCGCTGCCCGGTCTGCTCGGTGAGGACCCGGCCGGTGCGTTCGTCTGGATCGCCTGCGACACGGCGACGACCCGGACCCTCACCACGTATGTACGCAAGGAGCTCGCCCTCCCCAAGGAGCGGGTGAGCGCACTGGGTTACTGGCGTCCGGAGCCCGTCAAATCCCGCTAAGTGCGCATCAATTTCGTTAACACCGAGGCAACTTGGCCGAAGCAGCACCGATATACGAACGAGCCACCCTGAACTGCGTACGGCCGTGCGGGTGCCGTAGACCGGCCGGAACGCGCGATGCCGCTCCGGCCGGTCGCATCCCGTCGCGTTCGCGTCACATCCCGGTCGACGCCTGTCGCTTCCGTCGGCTTCTGGCCGGCTCCTGGTCGGCCCGAGGCGCGTATCGCCGGTCCCAAGAGGTGATCGGTCCCTTGTTCCCGTGAGGGGAGCGATGGAGTATCCCTTGTGTGGCTTTCACACGGGGAGCAAGGATCACCGGAGCGGCGCTGTGCGCCGTCCTCGCGGCACTGGCCGCCGCCTGGATCGTCCGCGACCTCCGTGCGGCGGAAGAGCCGCTCGACCTCTGGTGGTTCTGGGCCGGTGACGGCCGCACCGTGGTCTCGGCGCGGCGGCTCACGACCACCCTCCAGGATCCGGTGCTGCTCGTCGGATACGTCGTCGTGGGCGTCGCGGCCCTGCGCTCCCGGGTGGCGGCCGCCGCGCTCGTCGCCGCCGGAGTCGTCACGCTCGCCGTACGGCTGCCGGGGCTCTGGCTGCTCAGCGCGGTCTGGATGGACCTGAGGGCCACCGGCGAGCTCCGCAGCCGTGCACTCGTCTCCGTCTTCGTGGCCCTCGCTGTCGCCGTCGGGCTGCTCATCACGGCCGCGGCGGGGCGCCGGCCCGCCGAGTCGCCGTACGACATGGCCCCGATCCGCCCCTCCCAGGGCGTCTCGGTCACCGCATTCCTGCTGCTCGCCGCCGTCGCGGGGATCCGCGCGGCCTGGGAGGTGTACTGGACCTCGCAGATCCCCGCGAGTTCCTACACCGGCCGCTTCACCGGCAGCGCGAACCTCATGCTGCCGCTGCTCGGCCCGCCACCGGGCTGGCTCAACGCGGCGGTCGTGCTGATCTGTCTGGCCGCGGCGGGCGGCGCGCTCTTCCACGCCGTCTACTCGCGGCCGCTGGGACTGGCCGCCGCGGGGCTCGTCACCGCGAGCGGTGCCACAGGTCTCGCCCTCGCGATCCGCTTCGAGCTGATCGGCGGCTTCGGCGATCTGCCCGTCCGTGACCAACTCGCCGTCGGCAGCTGGACTTTCGAGCTGGTGGCGGGTGTGGCGCTGCTGCTGGTCCTGGCGCGCAGGGGCGTGAGCGATGCGGCCGGCGGGCCGCTGCCACAGGGGCAGCAGCCCGCCGGTTACGGATATCCGCAGGGTGACGGGTTCGGCCCGCCCCCGCCCTCGTCCCCGCCACCGGGCTGGTGAACCCGGGACCGGCGACCCGCCGCCGGTGAACGGCCCCGCCCCGGACGGGCTCCAGGGACTGTCCTCCGGATCTTGCCGGGCCGAGCCGCAGACACGACCTAGTCCATTCCCAGGGAGCGCCTCAGGAACTCCACCTGGAGCAGAAGCATGTTCTCCGCGATCTGCTCCTGAGGTGTCATATGCGTGACGCCCGTGAGCGGCAGTACTTCATGGGGGCGTCCGGCCGCGAGCAGTGCCGATGAGAGCCGGAGGCTGTGTGCCACCACCACGTTGTCGTCCGCCAGGCCATGGAGGATCATCAGCGGCCGTACCGGCTCGGCCGGATCGGTCAGCCCCGCCTCAGTGACGAGGGAGTTCGCCGCGTAGACCTCGGGCTGCTCCTCGGGGCTGCCGAGATAGCGCTCGGTGTAGTGGGTGTCGTACAGCCGCCAGTCGGTGACCGGCGCGCCGGAGACCGCCGCGTGGAACACATCGGGCCGGCGCAGCACCGCGAGCGCGGCGAGATAGCCGCCGTACGACCAGCCGCGGATGGCCACCCGGCCGAGGTCCAGCGGGAAGCGGTCCGCCAGTGCGTGCAGCGCGTCGACCTGGTCGTCGAGCGTCAGCAGCAGATTGTCCTTGATCCCCTTCTCCCAGCCGGGAGAACGGCCGGGGGAGCCGCGCCCGTCCGCGACGACCACCGCGAAGCCCTGGTCGGCGAACCACTGCGAGGTGAGATGCGGATTGCGCGCGGCGACCACACGCTGTCCGTGCGGTCCGGCGTACGGGTCCAGCAGGACGGGAAGCGGACCGTCCGACTCCTGATGGTCGGACGGAAGCAGGACGGCGCATGGGATTCGCCGTGCGCCCCCCTCGACAAGTTGCACACGGGGGGAAAGGACGGGTTCCTCCGTGTACGAGGTGATCGCGGCCACCGGCTTCCCGTCCCGGAGCACCTGAACCGTCGAGGTGCTCACCTCGGGCCGCGCGGAGGCGAGCACCGTCACCGGCCCCGAGCGCACGGCGGAATGCAGCCCCGCGCCCTCGGAGAGCCGCTCGATCCCCAGCTCGTTGACCCGGTACACATGGATCTCGCCGATCTCCGGGTCCGTGGCGTCCTCACCCGCCGAGGCCGCCACCAGGACATCCGACTCACCGATGTCCAGCACCGCCCGGACATGCAACTGCGGCCCGGTCAGCGGCCGGTCGCCGACGGCCAGCACCCGCGCCCCGCCCTCGTCCGCGACCCGCACCAGCCTCCCGTCCGGCGCCCACGCGGGCACCCCGGCCAGCAGCTCGATCCACGCCGGGTCCTCGTCCACATGCACCGTGCGCGTCGTACCGGTCTCCGTGTCCACCGCCAGATGCAGCGCCGTCCGCTGGTCCCGGGACTGGACGAGCAGCAGCGGAGCCCCGGCCGGCGACCAGTGCACCCGGGCCAGATAGGGATACCGCGCCCGGTCCCACCCGACCTCGGTGCGTGAGCCGTCGAGCCCCATGAGGAAGAGCCGTACGTCCGCGTTCGCCGTCCCGGCCACCGGATACGTCATCGCCGCCGGCTCCCGGTCCGGATGCGCCGGATCCGCGATCCACCAACGTCGTACGGGCGACTCGTCCACCCGCGCGACCAGCAGCCGGTCGGACTCCGGAGCCCACCAGAAGCCGCGCGAGCGACCCATCTCCTCGGCCGCGACGAACTCCGCCACCCCGTATGCCGTGCGCTCGTCCTCCGGCTCGGCCAGCGCGCGGTCCCCCTCGCCCTCCGCGCCGATCACCCGCAGCGCGCCCGCGGCCGCATAGGCGACGAACCGCCCGTCGGGCGACGGCCGCGGATCGATCACCGGCCCGGCGGCCGGCAGTTCACGTGCCGTCCCGGCCCGCAGCTCCGCGGTGAAGAGCCGCCCGGACAGGGCGAACGCCGCCAACTCCGCCTCCCGGTCCACGGCATACCCGACGATGCCCCCCGACGCCTCACGGCTGCGCTCCCGCCGCGCCCGCTCCTCGGCGGACAACTCCTCGGCCGCCCCGCCCAGCAGGGCGTCCGGATCGGCGGCCACCCGCTCACGTACGTCCCCCTCGAGGTCCAGCACCCAGAGCCGGTGCGCCCGTTCCGTCCCCGAAGGGGACCGCAGGAACACCACCCGGGAGCCGTCCGGGGACACCGTGAACGCGCGCGGTGCGCCGAGGGTGAAGCGCTGCGTCCTGGCGTACTGGCGGGGGAAGGAGAGCTGCTGCCTCATGGTCATGCGACCGAACCTAGCCGTTGGCGCCGCCGTTTCGCCCGCGTCCGACGGACTCGGCGGAGGGTGTGCGCCCCCATGTGCTGCCGTGCACCGATCGATGCGGTGGTACGGATAGTTATGATCCGTAGCGCTAGGTGGGTATGAACCTCCTGGCACATGCACGCTGCCCGGTCCGGACCGAATATTTGTGGAGGTGAACCGCCGTGGCACTCTCGATTTCGGCGGTGGTGCTGCTGGCGATCGTCGTCTTCCTGCTGGTCAGGAAATCCGGGCTGAAAGCCGGACATGCGGCGGTTTGCATGCTCCTCGGGTTCTACCTGTCCAGCTCCTCCCTCGCGCCCACCATCACGGAGCTGACCACGAATGTGGCGGGCATGATCGGCGGCATCAAGTTCTAGAGGCGGTGTCTTGTGGATCTCGCCGGACTCGGTCCACTCGATCCACAAGACACCCCCCGGGTCCGGGCCTCGTAGGCTGGGGACATGACGGATCTCCCAGCCCGTCGTCTGCTCTTGGTGCATGCGCACCCCGACGACGAGTCGATCAACAATGGCGCCACGATGGCCCGGTACGCCGCAGAGGGCGCCAAGGTCACCCTGGTGACCTGCACCCTCGGCGAGGAGGGCGAGGTCATCCCGCCCGAGCTCGCGCATCTGACCGCCGACAGGGAGGACAGCCTCGGCGCGCACCGGATCGGTGAACTGGCCGCCGCGATGAAGGAGCTGGGCGTCAGCGACCACCGGTTCCTCGGCGGCCCCGGGCGCTTCCGTGACTCCGGGATGATGGGCCTCCCCCAGAACCGCCGCCCCGGCGCGTTCTGGAACACCGACGTGGACGACGCCGCCCCGTATCTCGTCGAGGTGATCCGTGCCGTACGGCCGCAGGTACTCGTGACGTACGACCCGCACGGGGGCTATGGCCACCCCGACCACATCCAGGCGCACCGCGTCGCCATGCGGGCGGCCGATCTCGCCGCGGAGCCCGCCTTCCGGCGCGACCTCGGCGCCCCGCACGCCATCGCCAAGATCTACTGGAACCGGGTGCCTCGCTCGGTCGCCGAGGAGGGTTTCGCCCGGCTGCGTGCGGTGGGCGCCGACTTCCCCGGCATCGCGGATATCGAGGACATTCCCGGCGTGGTGGACGACTCGGAGATCACTGCCGAGATCGACGGCTCCGCCTACCTCGCGCACAAGGCCGCCGCAATGCGTGCGCACGCCACCCAAATCGCCGTGGACGGACCTTTCTTCGCGCTTTCCAACGATCTCGGCCAGCCGCTGTTCACCACCGAGTACTACCAGTTGGTGCGCGGCCACTCGGGCGCACCGGAGGGCGAGCGCGAGCACGATCTGTTCGCCGGCACGACTGGCCCGACCGGCACGACGACGCAGGAGGCCGCGTGATGAGTCAGCCCGGAGCCTGGCCGGCCAGGCCCCCCAAGCCGGGACGCATCGCCGCGTACATCGGCCTCGCCGTCCTCGGCGTCCCTGTCGGGGCCGCGGGATCGCTCGTCCAAGCCGCCTGGTTCCCGGCCGGGTTGGTGCTGGCGCTGCTCGGTGCGGCAGGCCTTTTCTACGGTGGCCTGCGGGCCACCGGCACCCAGCTCGGAGTGCTGGCACCGGCCGCGGGCTGGCTCGTCGCCGTGCTCCTGCTCAGCGCCGGACGGCCGGAGGGAGACGGTGTCTTCGCGGGCGGGCTCGGCGAGATCGTCTTTCTGCTGGGCGGAATGGTGATCGCTGTGATGTGTGCCACCATGTCGCGGTTGCCGCAACCGGGCGGGAGTTCCGGCCGACTTGGCAAGTGACGTGTCCCATCTGAGGCCGAATTGCCCACGCTCGTTGCGGCGGCCGCGGAACGTCGCTTCGCGCAGTCGCCGGATACGTTCCGGCGGCGGCCAGTATGGTGGTGCGCGCCGCCGAGCCGCCCGCAGCAGTGAGAACAAAGTAAGAACGGGCGGCGGAGCCAACCGGGAGAACCTGCTTTGAGCCGTGAAACTGACAGTTCGTCCTCCGGCCCCCAGGGGCGTGGCGGAGCCGCGTACCCTTCGGGGACACCGCCGTACGGCTCCCGCCAGTATCCGTCGCTGCATCCCACGCAGGACGCTCCGGAGGAGGGAGCCGAGCCGGCGTCCGCGCCGCAGCCGGACGAGCCCAGGACCGAGACGACGCTGACGACCCGCATCCGGATCAATATTCCGGGTTCGCGGCCGATCCCGCCGGTCGTCATGCGTACGCCGATGAGCGACGTGGACAAGAAGGGCGTCGTGGCACAGCGCGACGGCGCCGCCGAGCGCACGGGCAGCACGCCGCGGCCGCCCGCGCCCGCGCAGGGTGCCGCCGCCACGGACGCCGGGCGTGGCACGGGTGAGGCCGAGGCGGTGGAGAAGCCCGCCGAGGAGAAGACCAGCGACTGGTTCGCTCCCCGCAAGACGCCGGCTCAGACGCCTCCTCCGGCTGCCGCCCCGGGACCGGGTCCGGGCACAGGTGCCGGTCCGGCCTCGGGTGACGACACGGGTGCGCATCGGATCCCCGGTCCGTCCGGCGCTCCGAACGGGCAGACGCCCGCGCCCGGCGTCCCGTACTTCTCGGATGCCCCGAACCGCGCCGGGTCCCGCCCCAGGAGCGGGCTCGACGACATCGCGGCGGACACGGACGCGCACGGCCGTGCCACGCCTCAGCTCGGGGTGCGTCCGCCGGGTTCCGCACCCGCCGGCCCTGCGGGTCCCGCGGGTCCCACGGCGGGGCCGGCCACCGGCACCTCGCCGTTCGCGCCGGGCGGCGGCGCACCGGGGCACGGCGGTGCTCCCCGGATGAGCGACGACACCGCCGTACTCACCCCGCAGCAGCCCGCCCCCGGGACCGGCCCGGCCGGCCCGGCCGGTCCGGTCGTCCCTCCCGGCTCCCCCGGACCCGGCGGCAACGTCTCCGGGGACACGCTGACCAGCGGCATCCCGGTGGTCCCGCCGCAGCAGCACCGCTCGCCGTTCCCGCCCGCAGGTCCCGACGCCACGAACTCGCCGTGGCCTTCGGGCGGCCCCGGCGGCCCGTCCGCGCCGGACTTCTCGGCGCCGGACTTCCCCGGGCCGGCCGCATCGGCGCGCACCGCGCCGGGACCGTCGGCGACCCCGCCCGCCCCCGCGGCCTCGTCGCCGTCCTCCTCGTCGTCCTCGTCCCGGCCGGCGAAGAAGGGCCGCTCCAAGCTCGTGCTCGCCGGAGCGGGTGTATTCGGCCTGCTCGGTGTCGCGTACGGCGCCGGGCTGCTGCTCAACCACTCCGACGTACCCAAGGGCACCACGGTCCTCGGCGTCGACATCGGCGGCGGCACCAGGGACCAGGCGGTCGCCAAGCTCGAAGCCGCCCTCGGCAAGCGCGCCACGTCGCCGCTGCAGCTCACCATCGGCGGCCAGAAGGAGCAGCTCGCCCCGGACAAGGCGGGCCTCAGCCTCGACAGCCAGGCGACCGTCCGCGCCGCCGCGGGCAGCGACTACAACCCGGTCTCGGTGATCGCCACCCTCTTCGGCGGCGAGCGCGAGGCCCAGCCGGTCATCCCGGTCGACGAGGAGAAGCTGGGCGTCGCCCTGGCCGACCTGGCGGGCGCGTCGGGCTCGGCCACCGAGGGCACGATCAGGTTCGAGCCGGGCAAGGCCGTCCCCGTACCGGGCAAGTCGGGCAAGGCGCTGGACGTCCGGCAGTCGATGATCTCGGTGCGGGACGCGTACCGCGCCCAGGTCGAGACCGGCCGTATCAACACCGTGGAGCTGCCGGTCGCCACCCGCGAGCCGACCATCACCCAGACCGAACTGGACCGGGCGATGAAGGAGTTCGCCGAGCCCGCCATGTCCGGCCTGATCACCATCAAGGCGGGTGGCAAGGAGATCCAGTTCGGACCTTCCAGGTCCCTGCCGAAGATCCTCTCGATGAAGGCGGTCGACGGGCGGCTGGTCGAGGTCTACGACAAGAAGGCCATCAACGAGCTCCTGGACGGCGTCTTCGACGGCATCATGATCACCAAGGGTGACGGCAACAAGCATCAGCTGTCCGCGGACGACGTCGCCTTCGCGATGCAGAAGGCGCTCCTCGGCAAGACCCCGGCCGACCGTACGCAGACGATCGAGCTGAACCCGCAGGGCTGACACGCATCCGCCCCGGAACCCCGGGAGCCCCTGTCCGCGATGACGGACCGGGGCTCCCGGGGGTTCTGCCCAAGGAAGTGCTCCCGGGAGTTCTGCCCAAGGAGTGCTCACGGGTTCTGCCCAAGGAGTGACTGAGGGCGGCCGACTGACTGAGACCGGCCGCTTCATGGCAACGATCACCTCATGGCCACCACGATGCACGCAGTACGGGCCCATGAGCGAGGCGGCCCGGAACGATTCGCGTACGAGTCGGCGCCGCGGCCCGAAGCGGCGGCGGGCGAAGTGCTCGTCGCGGTCCGCGCCGCCTCCGTCACGGCAGGCGAACTCGCCTGGGACGCCACCTGGACCGACAGCCTCGACGCCACGGGGCGCGACCGCACGCCCACCGTCCCCGCGCACGAGTTCTCGGGCGTGGTGGCCGCGCTCGGCAGTGGAGTGACCGACCTCGCGGTCGGCGACGACGTCTACGGGCTGATCCCGTTCACCCGCGACGGCGCGGCCGCCGAGTACGTCACCGTTCCCGCGGACATGCTCGCCTCCAAGCCGGCCGCGCTGGACCACGAACACACGGCGGCACTCCCGCTCGCCGCCCTCACCGTGTGGCAGGCGCTGGTGGACCATGCCGCGCTGCAACCGGGACAGCACGTCCTGATCCACGGGGGCGCCGGAGGCGTCGGCACCTTGGGCGTGCAGATCGCCGTGGCCCTGGGCGGGCGGGTGACCGCCACCTCCTCGGCGCGTGACAAGGACTTCGTCACCGGGCTCGGCGCGGAGCGGGTCATCGACTACGAGGCCGAGCGTTTCGAGGACCTGGTGCGGGACGTCGACGTGGTGTTCGACCTGGTCGGTGGAGAAGTCCTGGACCGGTCCTGGGCGACGTTGCGCCCGGGCGGAATCCTGGTCAGCATCGTCCAGCCGCCGGACCAGGAGAAGGCCGCCGCTCATGGAGTACGAGGCCTGTTCTTCATCGTCGTACCCGACCGGCCCGGCCTGGTGGCCATCAACGAACTGATCGACGAGGGGAAGCTCAGGCCGGTGGTGGACCGTGTGGTGCCGCTCACCGAGACACGAGCGGCCTACGAGGCGCTCGTGACGGAGCATCCGCGCGGCAAGGTCGTCCTGCGTGTCGACCATGGGGGCACCTCCTGACGGCCACCAACCCGCCCACCAAGTGGTCAGGACCCCCGCCCACCGGTCCCGGGACCCGACCCGGTGCCGGGCCCCGCCTACTACCAGGTGGTCACGAAGCCGCCGTCGACGGTGATGTCGGAGCCGGTGATGTTGCCCGCCCGGTCGCTCGCCAGCAACAGCACCGCGTCCGCGACCTCGGCCGGCTTCGAGAACCGGCCGGTGACCGCGAGGCCCGCGGCCCGTGCGGTCACGTCCTCCGGCGCCATCCCGGTCGCCTGGGACACGGTGGCCGCAACGCCGTCGGCGCCCAGCCACAGGTCGGTCTCGACGGGGCCCGGGCTGACCGTGTTCACCCGGATCCCCTGGCCGCCCACCGCCTTCGAAACGGCCTTGGAGAAGTTCGCCAGCGCGGCCTTGGCGGCGCAGTAGTCGATCACGCCCGGGTCGGGGAACACGGCGTTGACCGAGCCGATGTTGACGATCGAGCCGCGACCCTTGGCGAGCATCAGCGGCAGGACCCTCCGCGTGACGCGCACCGCGACGAACAGGTTGAGGTTCATCGTCGCCTCCCACTCCTCGTCCGTGGTGCCGAGGAACCCGCCGGGCCGCGCGGGGGCCGAACCCACGTTGTTCACGAGAATGTCCACCTGGTCCCCGGCCGCGTCGACCAGCTGCGCGGCAGCGTCGCCGTCGGCCAGATCCACTCGCACCAGGCGCACCGGCCCGCTCTGGATCAGCGCGTCGAGCTCGTCGGAGGACCTGCGCGCGGCGGCCACCACCCGGGCCCCCTCGGCTGCCAGGGCCTTCACGATCGCGAGCCCGATTCCCCTGCTCGCGCCGGTGACCAGGGCCACGCGGCCTTCCAGTCCGAGATCCACGGTGTCTCTCCCTTCGTTCGTGAACACCTGGCCCCGGCGGCGAACCGGACCGGCTCGGCGCCGCTTTCCCACCTCTTCACGAACGTGATCGGCCATGTGCGGCAGAGGCTTGAGGCAACGGACCGCATCGCCCGTGGTCCCCGCTGCTCACACCGCCCGCATCGTGGCCGGGGCAGCGGGGCAGCGGGGCAGCGGGGCAGCGGGGCAGCGGGGCAGCGGGGCAGCGGGGCAGCGGGGCAGCGGGGCCGACGTGTGACGATCGCGGCAGGACCGGCACAGCTCGTACGAGTGGAGGTGTCTCTCGTGCTGGGCCCGGGCGCAGAGCCTCCCGCCTCAGTTCAGCATCGACCGCGCCGCGTGCGCCCGGCGCCTGATCGACGCCGCCGTCGCCGGCTCCACCGCCGAGACGATGTCCGCGTACGCGTCCATCTCCGCCGCTCCCGCGAGGAATTCCCCGCACTGGACGAGGAGTTGAGCTCGTTCGAAGCGGAGACGGGCCGGGTGGGAGGGGAGCAGCAGGGAGAGGTCGACGGCCCACAGCGCGACATCCGTACGTTCCGGGCGCGCGGCCGACCAGGCGCGGATGTTGTTGAGGATGCGCAGGACGATCTGCAGCGGGCTCGCCGGGATCAGCATCGACGGGTCGAGCGGCGCGCCCGTCGCACCCACGACGAGGAGCTCCGCGTCCGCTCCGGTCAGCAGGCGGCCGCCCGCGAAGGGGTCCGCGAGCACGGGGTTCGCCGGATCGCCGAAGCCGACGACGAAGTGGCCGGGGAGGGCGACGCCGTACACGGGCGCGCCGGCGCGGCGGGCGACCTCCAGCCAGACGACCGAGAGGAGGATCGGCAGGCCGCGACGGCGCCGCAGGACCTCGTGGAGCAGGGAGGACTCCAGGCGCTGGTAGCAGCCGGGCGTGCCGTGGAAGCCACAGCGCTCGCCGAGGAGGGCGGCCAGGGCTGCCGCCCAGGACTCGGGACCTGCGATGCCGTACGGCAGCATTCCCGCCAGCCGGTCCAGCTCCATCTGGGCGGCGTCCAGAGCCGCCTCGTCCAGCGACGGATCCGCCTCCGTGCCCACCAGCAGGCACAGCGTCGCAAGGTCGGGCCGGTCGGCGCGGGCCTCCTCGGCGAACCGGCGCCGCCAGCGCGTTGCCTCGGGGTGTGGCGGGTGCATATGCGTCTCGTACCCGTTCAGGAAGATCGGGAGTATCGGAAATGGTGGTAGAGGTGATGAACCGCGAAACCCATCCCCTCGTACAGCGCCCGGGCCCCGCCGTTGTCCGACTCGACCTGCAGCCAGGCTGCCGACGCACCTTCGTCCAGGGCGCGGCGGGCGAGCGCCGCCATCACGGCCGTCGCCAGGCCCTGCCTCCGCCGGGCGGGGTCCACCTCCACCGCCATGAAGCCTGCCCAGCGTCCGTCGACCACACAACGGCCGATCGCCGCAGGGACCTCGGATTCGCCCGGCACGGTCGCGAACCACACAGACGGGCCGCTGCCCAGTACCTTCAGCACATGTGGGCCCGGCACAGCGAACCGCTGGTAGCGCCGGAGCCATGCCTCGTCGACGGACTGCGCGAGCCGCACCCGCGACACGTCCACGTCCATGTCGCCGACCGGCGCGAGCCCACCGACGCGCAGCTCCGCCGTCACCTCGCGCTCCCAGCCGCGGCTCTCCAGCTCCGCGCAGAGCCGCTCCTGCGTGCCCTCCGCGCCGGTCGCGGTCTGGATGTAGGGCGGAAGTCCACGCTCCGTGTACCAGGCGACGATCCGTGCCAGCGCGTCGTCCAGCGGCATGCCCGGGTCGCCGAGCGCCAGCACCGAGTTCGCACGCCGCGTGAAGCCCACCCGTCGCCCGACCACCCCTCCAGGACGCTCCCCCAGACTCTGTCCGGGGGCACCCCCATCGCGTGGCACCTCCTGGAATGCCGCCCGCAGCTGCCACTCCCCGAGCGGCTCGCTCTCCACCGGCTGCCACGCCCGCGCGGACACCCTCGCCAGCTCCTCGAAGGACGCCGCGGGACCCCGCCGACGCGCCGGCGCGGACGGCACGGTCTTGCCTGCGACCAGCGACGATTCCGGGATACGGACGGTCTCGCCGGTCCTGCGTGTGATCAGCAGCACGCCGTGGTCCCAGGATGTGAGAACACCAACCGTGTCGGTGAACTTCTCCGACCCGGATCCCTCTTCGGCGAGCCGCCGGACCGAAACACGTTTGCCCACGTCAGCGGGGGTGATGCGGACCTCCAGACGTCCCCCGGCGGTGAATTCCACAGCTCAGTCCTCCCCTCCTGTTCGGATCATCCCCAGGAACGGAGATACTAGGGGCGGGCATCGACGACGCCGCGCTCCCGCGCAGCCCCGCGGCGAGCCGGAGATCGGACGCCGCGCCCTACGGAGGAGGAACGACAGCGTGACCTACGTCATCGCGCAGCCTTGTGTCGACGTCAAGGACAAGGCGTGCATCGAGGAGTGCCCCGTCGACTGCATCTACGAGGGCTCAAGGTCCTTGTACATCCACCCGGACGAATGCGTCGACTGTGGTGCTTGTGAGCCGGTCTGCCCGGTCGAGGCGATCTTCTACGAGGACGACACTCCCGAGGAGTGGAAGGACTACTACAAGGCGAACGTCGAGTTCTTCGACGAGCTCGGTTCGCCCGGTGGCGCCTCCAAGCTGGGCCTGATCGAGCGCGACCATCCGTTCATCGCCGCGCTTCCGCCGCAGAACGGCTGATCGCGCGACCTCGGTCCCGTACGGTACGTCCGCCGTACGGGACCGAGGCATTTGCGCCGCCCCGCGCCGTACGTACGAGAAAGTGAGCACCGTGTCCGCCGTATCGTCCCGTCTCCCCGTCTTTCCCTGGGACAAGCTGGAGCCGTACAAAGCGACCGCCGCGGCCCACCCGGACGGCATCGTCGACCTCTCCGTCGGCACGCCCGTCGACCCGGTCCCCGCGCTGATCCAGCGGGCTCTCGTCGCCGCCGCGGACTCGCCCGGCTATCCGACGGTGTGGGGGACGGCCGCGCTGCGCGACGCGCTGGTCGGCTGGTGCGAGCGACGGCTCGGGGCCGTGTCCTTCGGACACACCAATGTGCTGCCCGTGGTGGGCTCCAAGGAGTTGGTGGCCTGGCTGCCGACCCAGCTCGGTCTGGGCGCCGGCGACAAGGTCGCGTACCCGCGCCTCGCCTACCCGACGTACGAGGTCGGCGCGCGACTCTGCGGCGCCACCCCGGTCGTGTACGACGTCGAGACACTTGCGGCCGACGCCGCGGGGACAGGACTCGACCCCGACGGACTGAAGCTGCTGTGGCTGAACTCGCCGTCCAACCCGACCGGCCGGGTCCTGTCGAAGGACGAGCTGATCCGGATCGTGGCGTGGGCGCGCGAGCACGGTGTGCTGGTCTTCAGCGACGAGTGCTACCTGGAGCTGGGCTGGGAGGCCGAGCCCGTCTCCGTACTGCATCCGGATGTCTGCGGCGGTACGTACGAAGGCATCGTCTCCGTCCACTCGCTGTCCAAGCGCTCGAACCTGGCGGGCTACCGCGCGGCCTTCGTCGCGGGCGACGCAGCCGTGCTGGGAGAGCTGCTGCAGGTCCGCAAGCACGGCGGAATGATGACGCCCGCGCCGGTGCAGGCGGCGACGGTTGCGGCGCTCGGCGACGACACGCATGTCGCGGAGCAGCGGGACCGGTACGCGGCGCGGCGCGGGGTGCTGCGCGAGGCGCTGCTGAAGCACGGCTTCCGGATCGAGCACAGCGAGGCGAGCCTCTACCTGTGGGCGACCCGCGACGAGCCCTGCTGGGACACCGTCGCGCACCTGGCGGAGCTGGGCATCCTGGTCGCGCCCGGGGACTTCTACGGGGAGGCGGGGGAGCGATTCGTACGCGTCGCCTTCACGGCGACCGACGAGCGGGTCGAGGCGGCGGTCAAGCGCCTCGGCTGAGGTCGCGCGCCAGGCCGCGTACGGCCTCTCAGGCATCCGGGCCTCGCCACTCCTCGTCGGGCGTGCCGGCGTGCCGGGCATACGGGAGGGCCCCCGGGAGTTCGTGCTCCCGAGGGCCCTTCCGTGTGTGGTGCGCGTCCGCTTACGGTGCGCGTGAATCAGCCGACCAGGCCCTTCGCGGGCAGCTCGCCGACGGGCAGCGCGCTGGCCGCGTCCGGGACGCCGCCCCCGGTCAGCGACTCGACCGCGGGCGCACCCTGCGTGGTCGCGGTGGCCGCGGTCTCGCCCAGGGTGCCTGCGGCCCCGCCGGCCGTCTTCTGAGCGGCGGGGACACCCGACTCGGCGGCGTCGCCGAGCGTGCTGGAGGCGGCCGGGAGGGTCGTGCCGACCACCTTGCCGCCGGCCTCGTTCGCCAGGCCGGCCGCCTGGCGCGTGGCACCGTCCGTGGCGGTGCCGACTGCGTCGCCGTCCAGCTGGGTCAGGCCGCCCAGGTCCTGGGCGGGCGCAAGCTCGGCGGCGCTTGCGGAGCCGGCCGCACCGACCACGGGAGCTGCGCCGGCTGCGACGAGCAGCGCGGCACGGGCGATCCGGCGGGTCAGGGGGAGGGACATGGTGCTCCTTCGACGAGAGAACGTTGGGGTCGTGCTGTGGTGACTGTCCGGCGATCGGACGCACTGACAACCGCTCGTGGGCCCGGGAAGGTTGCGGTGAGCCAAGGTAAAGAGTTCGTAATGCATCGCATTATCGGCTGCGGACAAAAATGGGCGAACAATGCGGGTGCGGACAGTCTGCTGAACCGTCACTTCCCTTGTGGCGCAGGGGAATTGATGAACGGCTTCGAATGGCTCCGAACAGGCCGGAAAAACATCGCCGGGACGCGCACTGAGTAACTCGGGAGAGTGGCACCTCGGACGGTTGCGCGATGTGGAATGTGGAATGCGGAATGCGGAGCGAGGGCCGCTACGGCGCGACGCGGATCCGGACCGCCCCGGCGTCGGGTGCCCCGGCGCCCGAATCCGCCGCGCGCCAGCCCTCGTCGGCCTCGTCCATGCTCCAGACCTTGCCGCCGAACGAGACCTCGGCGATCCGGAGCTCCGCGGCCCTGGCCACCGCCCAGTGGGCCAGCTCCCAGCCGCGGCGGTCCGCGCCGCCCGTGTCCGTGGCCGCTGTCGCGTTCACCGGCACCGCGAGCTCGGCCGGGCGGGGCGCGCCCGCGCGCCCCGTGCCGCCGGCCGCGGGAAGGACCCCGGGGCCGAAGGAGCGCACGAGTTCCGAGCGGAGCTTCGCCGGGTCGCCGGGCCCCGCGGAGACTCGCGCCGTGCAGGTCAGGGAGGCGGAGGCGCGGCCGGTGAGCGCGGCGGAGAGCAGCGAGGCGTCCGGCTCGTGCTTCGCGTAGGCCTGGGGGAAACCGCTGCGCTGGACGCGCTGTGCCGCCACCGTCAGGGGCAGCCGCGAGTAGCCGGGCACCTCGGCGAGGTGGTCGTAGAACTTGCCGGCGGCGAAGACGGGGTCGCGGATCTGCTCGGCACTGCCCCAGCCCTGGGAGGGGCGCTGCTGGAAGAGGCCGAGCGAGTCCCGGTCGCCATGGTTGATGTTGCGCAGCGCGGACTCCTGCAGGGCCGTCGCCAGCGCGATGGTGACCGCACGCTCCGGCATCCCCCGGGTCGTGCCCACCGCCGAGATCGTGGCGGCGTTGGCGGCCATCTCCGGGCTGAGCTCGTACGAGGTACCGGCACCGGAGCCGGGGCTGTCGGCGGAGCGCACCACGCACCGCGGCGCGCCGCCGCCCCCGCTCACGTACTGCACGGCCACGTACGCGACCAGCGCCAGCAGCACGGCGAACGCGGCCGCGATACGGAAGAGGCGGCCGCGCCGGACGGGGGAGGCGGTCTCGGTCACGGGCCCACCGTACTGGAGGCCGGTGCCGGCCCTCCCCGGCCCTGTGCGCCGGGCCGGCCCGGCCGGGACGACGGACCGGGACCGGCCGGGGCCCGCGACCGGCCGCCGGACCGGGCGGCTCCCGCGACCGGCCGGCCGGAGGCCCGGCGTACGGGGCGCTAGGGTCGGAGCCATGCCCGAAACCGCGCTTGACCTCACCCTGGACGCCCCGGAGCTCACCGCACGCCTCGTCGACTTCCCGTCGGTCAGCGGCGGCGAGAAGGCCCTCGCCGACGCGATCGAGCAGGCGCTGCGCGCCCTCCCTCACCTCACCGTCGACCGGCACGGCAACAACGTCGTCGCCCGTACGCACCTGGGCCGCGCCGAGCGGGTCGTCCTCGCCGGGCACATCGACACCGTGCCGATCGCCGACAACGTCCCCTCCGAGCTGGACGAGAACGGCATCCTCTGGGGCTGCGGCACCTCGGACATGAAGTCGGGCGTCGCCGTCCAGCTGCGGATCGCCGCGACCGTCCCGGCGCCCAACCGCGACCTCACCTTCGTCTTCTACGACAACGAAGAGGTCGCCGCACACCTCAACGGTCTGGGGCATGTGGCCGACGCCCACCCCGACTGGCTGGAAGGCGACTTCGCCGTGCTGCTGGAGCCGTCCGACGCCCAGGTCGAGGGCGGCTGCCAGGGCACGCTGCGGGTCCATCTCCGTACGACGGGGGAGCGCGCACACTCCGCGCGCAGTTGGATGGGCTCCAACGCCATTCACGCCGTCGGGCCGATCCTGGCCCGCCTCGCCGCGTACGAACCGCGCCGCCCGGTGATCGACGGGCTCGAGTACCGCGAGGGCCTCAACGCCGTGGGGATCGAGGGCGGCGTCGCCACCAATGTCATCCCCGACGAGTGCACCGTGGTGATCAACTACCGCTACGCCCCGGACCGCAGCATGGCCGAGGCGGAGGCACACGTACGCGAGGTCTTCGCGGACTGCGGAGTCGCCGAGTTCACCGTCGACGACCACACGGGCGGGGCGCTGCCCGGGCTCTCCCACCCGGCCGCCGCCGCCTTCATGGAGGCGGTCGGCGGCACCGCGCAGCCCAAGTTCGGCTGGACCGACGTCTCGCGGTTCAGCGCGCTGGGTGTCCCGGCGGTCAATTACGGACCCGGAGACGCGCTCTTCGCCCACAAGCGCGACGAACACGTGGCCATCGACAAGATCACGCACTGCGAGAACCGACTCCGGGACTGGCTCACCGCCTGACCTCGCCCTGGGCGGCCGCTCACGGTCCGATCCCGCCCCGACCGGCGGGCGACCGTTCGGCCCGCACTGTCCGACCACCGGAATTTCGCTCCCGTCCATCTCCGTCGACCTACCCTGACCTCGAACGAGCACCGCAGCGGAGGGAGCAGGTCATGGGCAACCCCGACGAAGCACGGCAGCCGGAGGAACAGCGGCTGGGACCGGTGCTGCGCCGCAGAGATCAGATCCAGCCCGGCACCACGGACCAGCGCCTGCTGGACACCGAGGGGGACTCCGAGTGGGTGCACACCGATCCCTGGCGGGTCATGCGCATCCAGTCGGAGTTCGTGGAGGGCTTCGGCGCCCTCGCCGAACTGCCCAGTGCGATCAGCGTCTTCGGCTCCGCGAGGACCGCGCCCGGCACCTCCGAGTACGAAGCGGGCGTCCGAATCGGCAGGGCGCTCGTCGAGGCCGGCTTCGCCGTGATCACCGGTGGCGGGCCCGGCGCGATGGAGGCCGCGAACCGGGGCGCCCGGGAGGCCAGGGGCATCTCCGTCGGGCTCGGTATCGAGCTGCCCTTCGAGCAGGGGCTCAACCCGCACGTCGACATCGGCGTGAACTTCCGCTACTTCTTCGTCCGCAAGACGATGTTCGTGAAGTACGCGCAGGGCTTCGTCGTCCTGCCCGGAGGCTTCGGCACGCTGGACGAGCTCTTCGAGGCCCTCACCCTCGTCCAGACCCGCAAGGTGACCCGCTTCCCCATCGTGCTCTTCGGCTCGGCGTACTGGAGCGGCCTGGTGGAGTGGCTGCGTGACACCGTGGTCGCCCATGGCAAGGCGTCCGAACGTGACCTGCTGCTCTTCCACGTCACGGACGACGTGGAAGAGGCGGTCGCACTGGTCACGAAGGAGACCGGCCCGCCCGCCCAGGTCCCCTACGAGGGCTTCGAGGCCTAGCCCTTCGGATCAGGCCCTGGTTCCGACCTCGGGATCCGCGGCTCAGGCCAGTCCCCGGCGGGCGACCGCCGGGGGCCGGTGGCCCGCGATCGACGCCACCATGTCGAGCACCTGCCGGGTCTCCGCGACCTCGTGGACGCGGTAGACCTGCGCGCCGAGCCACGCCGACACCGCGGTCGTCGCGAGTGTGCCGATCACCCGCTCCTTCACCGGCCTGTCGAGGGTCTCGCCCACGAAGTCCTTGTTCGACAGCGAGACCAGCACCGGCCACCCCGTCTCCACCATCTCGCCGAGCCGCCGGGTCGCCTCCAGCGAGTGCCGGGTGTTCTTCCCGAAGTCATGACCGGGGTCGATGAGGATCGCGTCCCGGCGCACACCGAGCGCCGCCGCCCGTTCGGCCAGTCCGGTCGTCACCCGCAGAATGTCCGCCATCACGTCGTCGTACGCGATCCGGTGCGGCCGGGTCCGCGGCTCCGCGCCGCCCGCGTGGGTGCACACCAGGCCCACCCCGTACCGGGCCGCCACCTCGGCCAGCTTCGGGTCCACGCCGCCCCACGCGTCGTTCAGCAGATCCGCGCCCGCCTCGCAGACCGCCTCGCCCACGTCGTGCCGCCAGGTGTCGACGCTGATCACCACACCCGGGAAGCGACGGCGCACCTCGGCGACGAAACCGACCGTACGGCGAGCTTCCTCCTCGGCCGTGACCTCCTCCCCGGGACCGGCCTTCACGCCACCGATGTCGATGATGGCGGCGCCCTCGGAGACCGCATGCTCGACGCGGGCGAGTGCGGGCTCGTCGCGGAACGTCGCACCCTGGTCGTAGAAGGAGTCCGGGGTCCGGTTCACGATCGCCATGATCACCGGCTCCTGGGCGTCGAATTCACGCCGCCCCAGCCGCAGAGCCCCGCTGTGCATACCCTGCATCCGCCGTTTCCTCCTCGCGATCGTTCGCCTGCGACCTTAACTGTCGGTGGCGCATGGCACGATCGGCAGCAGACGGTTTCCTGCCCCGGGGAGAGGCTCGCTGTGTTCTGGTTCTTGCTGATCGCGATGGTCGTGGTGGTCGCCGCGGTCACCCTCGCGGTGGTCGGCGGCGGTGAGAGTGCGGTCCTTCCGGAAGCGGCGCCCGAGCAGCTGGTGGACCCGCTGCCGGCGACGCGTCCGGTGGGCCGCGCCGATGTCGAGGCACTGCGCCTGCCCGTTGCGGCGCGGGGCTACCGGATGGCGGACGTCGACGAGGTGCTCGGCCGGCTCGGCGCGGAGCTCGCGGAGCGGGACGCGCGGATCGCCGAGCTGGAGTCGGCCCTGGCCGGGCAGCAGGCGACGGCGGTCGGCCCGCCCGAGCTGTTCGACGAGCCGCAGCCCGGCCGGTTCGAGCAGCCCGGCCGGTTCGAGCGGCCGGGCGGGTTCGAGCGGCCGGGCGGGTTCGAGCGGCCGGAGCGGCCCGGGTTCTTCGACAAGGACCGCGCCAAGGACTTCGACGAGGACTTCGACACGGACCTCGACAAGGGCTTCGACGGTGAGCCCGGGCCCGGAGAGGAGCAGGAGCGATGAGCGGCGGTGCCGTTGCGGGTCCTGACGGGCGGCTGCGCTGCCCGTGGGGCCTGTCCACCGAGGAGTACGTCACGTACCACGACGAGGAGTGGGGCCGGCCGGTCCACGGGGACGACTCGCTGTTCGAGCGGCTGGCGCTGGAGGCGTTCCAGTCCGGGCTGTCCTGGATCACGATCCTGCGCCGCCGTGAGGGCTTCCGGCAGGCCTTCGCCGACTTCAAGATCGCGTCAGTGGCCGCCTTCACCGACGCCGACCAGGAGCGCCTCCTCGCCGACCCCGGAATCATCCGCAACCGCGCCAAGATCGAGGCGACCCTGGCCAACGCACGTGTGCTCGTGGACTGGCCGGCCGGCGAGCTCGACGCCCTGATCTGGTCGTACGCGCTGGACCCGGACTCCCGCCCGGCGCCGCGCACCATCGGGGACGTCCCGGCGGTCACGGACGAGTCCAAGGCCCTCTCCAAGGACCTCAAGAAGCGTGGACTGCGCTTCATCGGCCCCACGACGGCATACGCGCTGATGCAGGCGTGCGGTCTCGTCGACGACCACCTGGCGGACTGCGTCGCCCGTCGGGCCACCCCGGCGTAAGGGGTGCGATCGGGGCTCGGCGCTGCCAGGGGCCCGCTCCTCGAAGTGGGGGGGGGGGGGGGGGGGGGGGGGGGGGGGGGGGGGGGGGGGGGGGGGGGGGGGGGGGGGGGGGGGGGGGGGGGGGGGGGGGGGGGGGGGGG
>NZ_JBWKDT010000039.1:0-68979 GCF_056435785.1 Streptomyces sp. NPDC043870 | reverse complement strand
GACGGCCCAAGACCGTCCCACCCATGCAAAACCCCCGCTACACTCCCCACCGCCAGGCCGTTGACCAGCAGAAATACAGAAGTCCGGCTGGAGTACTAGCCCCGGCGGACTGCGTCTGCCGGGCGGTTCACGGTCCCGGGGTCCTTACTGATTACCGGCTTTCCCTGGGCCAGGCTCGCAACAAGCCGAGAACGCCTCGATCAGTCGCCGCATGCCCTCCTCGATGCCCACCCGCGCGCGCCATCCGAGTACGCGTCCGGCCCTGTCCGGGTCTCCGACGAACCTCTCGACATCGTAGGTGCGGGGCTGCCCCAGGGCCACCCGGCCGCTGCCCGCAGTCGCCACGGCGAAGTTCGCCAGTTCGGCCAGTCGGGTTCCCTCGCCCGACACCAGGTGGAGCGTCGGCAAGCAATCGCCTGCGGAAAGGATCTCGGTCATCCGCACCAGGGCTCCCACCACGTCGTCCAGGTGCGTGAAGTCCAGCGTGGTATCGCTGCCGTCCACCCGGAGCGTGGTGCCCTGCGACGCCAGCCGGGCGAAGGCGGGAGCGACCCGATCGGCGTGGTCGGCTCTCGACCCGTACACGCTGGAAAACCGCACGATGGAGGCGTTCAGCCCCGACTCGCGAGCGGCTCGCACCAGGGACTCCGCCTCCGTCTTCGAGCGGGCGTAGCAGTTGAGCGGAGCGCGGGGAGCCGACTCGAGCACGGGGAGGCGCGCGGCTTGGCCGTACACCTCGCGGCTGCTTCCGAACAGCACCCACGGTGGCGTTCCCGCTGCCTTCGTCGCCGCGGTCAGCACGTTTTGGGTGCCGTTGACGTTGACTCGTCGGCAGCGGGCCGGGTCGCGCTCTCCCCAGACGACCCGTGATACACCGGCGAGGTGCACGATGCCCGAGCATCCCGTCACGGCTGCACTGAGTGCGCGCAGATCGGTGACGTCCTGGCGGCAATCAGTCGCTATGTCGTAGTGCACGGGCTCGTGTCCGCCCCGGGCCAGGGCTCTTACCAGTGCGGATCCGATGAGGCCTCGGCTTCCGGTGATGAGGATCCGTCCCATCTCTCCCGTGCTCCTCTCATGAGGCAGGTCGGCCGCTCGTCGCGGCAGGGCGTGGGCCTAGGCTCCTCCCGGCTCAGTTCCTCGCGGGCTCCGACAAGGCCGCCTGGAGATAGCGCCGCGAGTGGTGCCGTAGGCCGTCGAGTGCGCGATTGACCGGGGCGTAGTCGAGGTCGTGCGGGGGCAGTTCGCGGCTCCCGTCCGTAACAAAGCGGTCGGACAGCCCTATTGATGCCAGGAAGTCCCCGGCCCGCGAGGCGAAGAGCGGTGGGGCGATGGATACGAAGGGCTTGTTGAAGTTCACGGAAAAGGTCGTTCCGTGGAAGGAGCTGGTGACCACGTAGCTGGCCCCGCGGAAGAGACCGAGAAACTGCTGCGGAGTGGTGAAGTAGGACGTCCGGTCGACTCCCTGAATTCTTCTTCGGCGACCGCCAAAGGTGACCTGGACGACTGGGAGACCGTGTTGCCGCGCCACATGTTGCGCGACCCGCAACGCCTCCCGCATCCTGTCCTCCTCCACCGAGTAGAGCAGCACGTAGGATCCGGGCACACCGCGGCGGACGTCCGCGACGTCCGCCCATTGGCGGCCGGACAGCAGGAGCGTCGGGTCCAAGACCTGCGTGCACTCCGTCAAGCCCAGCCCCCGCACGATGTCCGCCGCACCGCGCTCGCGCACTGAGACAGCGGTGTAGCGGGCGAGCAGCGTGCGCGTGATCTCCCGTTCGGCATCCGGGACCGCGTCCAGGCCGAAGCTCGCAGCGTAGGACACCCTGCGGGCGGCGGAAGGTCCGAAGTCGAGGTAGAGCGCCCGATCGACGCCTCCGTTGTAAAGGCTGTTCCACACTTGGTCACTGCCCGTGAGGTAGGCATCCGCCGCAGGGGGGCGAGCCGCCAGTTGCTCTGGGCTGGTGTATCGGCGCGTCAATGTGGTCCGGCCATGCAGAAAGGCTGCGAAGCGCCGGCGTGCCACCGCGGCCTCCACGCCGCGGTCGATGACGTTCCACAGCCGCACCGGCAGGACGTAGTCACCGTCGGTGAAGCGTTTCCTGACCAGCGCGAGGCCGCGCTGAGCGGGGCGGTGATAGTCCACCAACCGGACGTCGTGGCCGTCATCGCACAGAATCCGGCACAACGCGTACGCCTGGAGCGCCGAACCGAAGTTCAACGGAGTGTGCAGCGTCAGCAGGGCGATCCTCATCGGACCGAACCCGCTGCCGACAGGCGCAGCCAGCTCCCGAGCAGAATTTCCGCGGCCTGATCCCAGGTCGGCAGCAATTCCAGTGCCCGCGCCGCACGAGCGGCCAGCCGCTGTCTTCCGTGCGGGTCCTGGAGCAGCGCGACGATGGCATCGGACATGCTTCGGGGGTCGTCGGCGATGGCCACCGCAGTCCTGGCCACGGGGAGCAGTCCTCGTAGCGCGGAGCGGGAGCAGACCACCGGGCATCCGGCGGCCAGGGCTTCGATCATCTTGACCTTGACTCCAGAGGCTGTCCACAGAGGGCACACGAACAGGTCAGCGGCTTGCAGCGTCGGCAGGACTGAGGCCACTTCTCCGACCGCGGTGACACCTCCGGCGGCCAGCGCAGCAGCGCGGAGATCGTATGGCATCCCTGTTCCTACGAGCGACAGTCGGGCGGCCGGCAGTCGCGCATGGACCCGCGGCCAGATTTCCCGAACGAGGCTCCACGCGCCCTGGAGCGTGGGGGCCCAGGTGTAGTTCCCGACGAAGACGACGTGCTGGCCTTCGGCCTTGTGCTCGCGGGGAACCGCGATGCGCGGCAGGTGATCGGTTCCGTTGGGCATTACAGCGACCGGCAGGTCCGGCACGTCCCGTACCATCACCGCTACGTCCTCCTCGCAGACACCACCCACGAGCGAGGCCTTGGACCAGGCGTAAAGCTCCCTGGTCCGGGCGACTCGCCACGAGGTGGCGTGTCGCCGGATGGCGGCCTGGACCTGGCGATCGATCAGGTACTCGATGTTTTCCTCGACCAGAACCACCGGCAGGCCCGGATCACGGGGCAGGTGCTCAGCGAGGAAATAGCCCTCGACGTGCACGACATCGGCGCTCTGAGACACCAGGGCATCGCGAAGGCAGGCGTCGAAATCGACCGACTGGTATCGCCACACCCTCTCTGGGACGGTGTCAGGAGGTCCTTTTCCGAGGGGTGTCGTGCTCTCGTGCACCCATACGTTGGTGCACAGCGATTTCATCAGAGAGGCGTTGGCTGCGTCACGGTCGTAGTGCTCGGTGAGGACGAACAGATCGACATCGGCCGTCCGAGCGATTCGCGTCAGCAGCTCCGCCTCGCGCAACTGCCCTCCACTATGGGGCGGCAGCGGAATCTGATTGGTCACGTACACGACTCTCAGCGCACCCTGCCTGCGGTGGCCCTGCAGGAATCGTTGTCTCGGCATCGGAAACGCGGCACCTCCGTGTGGGCCTCGGGCGATTATCCCCACCCGCCCTGATGTGTACACACCCCACCCGGCGAGCGTGGGCGCCATCCTTGAGCGCATGGAAGAACTGTCGGTGGGGTAGAGGGAAAGCGGCCGTCCCAAGGTCTTAGGCGGAGGTGTCGATGATCAGATTCCTGGCGTGGATCACCGAGCCCTACCGGCGCAGGAATCGCCGTCGGAAGCTGCGACGGAACGACCCGTTTCTATACAAGTAGGAAGTCGCCCCGGTCGAATGCTGGTTGGGTGCCGAGGGGAGGGGCCATGCGCTATTGGGGGATTTCTGCTCTGTCACATGACGCGTCGTTGGCGGTCATCGAGGACGGGCGGATCGTCTTTGCAGGCCACTCCGAGCGATACTCCCGCAAGGAGAACGACCCCTTGTTACACGAGGACCTGCTTAACGAGGCAGCCGCCTTCGGCCCGCCCGATCGGATCGCCTGGTATGAACGTCCGCTCCTGAAGAAACTGCGTCATGCTCGAGCGGGCCAATGGAACCACGCGGCATCCAGGTCGGACCTCCCCCGGCGCTACCTGGCCGCCCTGCACCTGCCGTTTCCCCTCCCGGAGATCGAGTACGCGGACCACCACAGCAGCCACGCAGCTGCCAGCTTCGCAACAAGCTCCTTCGAGGAGGCGGCGGTCGTAGTCGCGGACTCCATCGGCGAGTTCCGGACCTTCACCATCGGACATGCCCGCCGAGGCGGAACTCTGTCCACTCTCCATCGGCGGTCCTATCCCCACAGTCTCGGGTTGCTGTACAGCGCCTTTACGCGACGCTGCGGATTCCGGCCGAACGAGGATGAGTACATCCTCATGGGTATGGCGGCATACGGGCGGCCGCTCCACGTGGATGCCATCCTGGAGGACTTGGTAGAACTCACCCCTCCAACCTTCAGGTTGAAGCGCAACGTCCACCGCGGTATCGGCGACTGGCTATCCGGGGCCGCGGCCGAGGACCTCGCGGCAAGCGTGCAAAGCGTCGTGGAGGCTGTGATGCTCGCCGCCGCCACCTGGGCTGGGCAGCAGACCGGGTCGCGCAACCTGGTCCTCTCGGGCGGAGTCGCCCTCAATTGCGTGACGAACAGCTTGGTCGCGCGCGAGGCTGGCTTCGACAACGTCTGGATCCTTCCCAACCCGGGTGACGCCGGATCGAGCATCGGCGCCGTGGCTGCCGTGACCGGCGAGACACTGGCCTGGCCAGGGCCGTACCTGGGCACGCCCCTGGCTGGGGACTACCCCGTGGCCGAACTGCTGCGCAAGCTCGACACGAATGGCCTGGTCGGCGTGGCGAACGGCCGGGGGGAATTCGGACCGAGGGCACTGGGCAACAGGTCTATCCTCGCCGACCCGCGCCCGCCCGAGATGAAGGACAAGGTGAACGAGATCAAAGGACGGGAGCGGTTCCGCCCGTTCGCCCCGGTGGTCAGGGCCGAACGTGCCCACGAGTTGTTCGATCTTCCAGTAACGGCTTCTCCGTACATGCAGTTCACGGCGCAGTGCCGGTCACCGGCCGATTACCCGGCGATCGTGCACCAGGACGGCACGAGCCGGGTCCAGACGGTCGAACGGGCCCAGCACCCCGGCCTGTACACGCTGCTGGAGGAATGGGAATCACTCACCGGCTGCCCGGTCCTCCTCAACACGAGTCTCAACGGAAGAGGGGAACCGCTGTTGAACTCCGCCGACGACGTGCGCAGATTCACCGGGCGCACCGGCCTTCCCGTCTACTAGGGATACCTGTGGTCAAACTTCTGGTCACCAACGGCTGCAGCTGCACTCGGGGTGAGGAACTGCGTGATCCCACGTCCCACGCGTGGCCCACCCTCCTGGGAGGCGCGTTGGGGATCGATGTGGTCAACCTGGCGCGGGACGGCTCCTCCAACCGACGCATCGTGAGGAGCACCGTGGCCCACCTCGCCAACGTCTGCGCCGAGCGCCTGCTCCGGCCGCGGGAGGTCATGGTGCTCCTGGCATGGACCCAAACCTCGCGTCATGAATACCATGCGCCACGCGAGCGACCGGAGGTCCGCACCGGACCGACCGACGGTCCCGGCGACCGCGGATGGCAGCGGATCGGCCCCTGGCGGCAGGATGCAGGCCACAAGCCGTCCCGCGCTTTCTACGATCACCTCTGGTCCGAGGAGGGCCAGCTCGCCAACTTCTTCCTCGACTGGGCCATGCTGGACGGTTTCCTTCAGCAAGGCGGCTTCCACGCCCGGTACGCCTTCGCGTTCCCGCTCACCGGGACGGTCCCGGGCCTCGCCCGGCCCTTTACCCGCATGCTGCGCGAAGACACAGTCTGGGGCGGACTGCCCCCGCGGCCAGGCCATTCGTTCCTGGAAATGCCCGACGGCCTCGCACGCGGCTCCGGCGGACACCCCCTCGAAGAGGGCCATGCCTGGTTCGCCATGTCCCTCGAGAAATGGCTGTCCGCATGACGGTCCGCCCCACGGTGAGCGTGGTGATTCCTGCCCGCAATGCCGCCCGGTACCTCGAAGGTCAGCTCGCCGCCCTGTTCAAACAGGATTTCGCCGCTCCCTACGAGGTGCTCGTCGCCGACAACGGTTCTACCGACGCCACCGCGGCGATCACCCGGCGCTGGGGCGGGCGCCACGCCCTCGTCCGGCTCGTCGACGCCTGCGCCCGACCGGGCATCGGCTACGCCCGCAACACGGGGGTCCGTGCCGCGACCGGCGACGTCGTGCTCTTCTGCGACTGCGACGACGAAGCCGCTCCGGGGTGGATCGCGGGGATGGTCGAGGCACTCGGGCGGGCCGATGTGGTTGGCGGGCGACTGGATCTCACGCATCTGAATGCGCCGGCGATCCGCGCCTGGCGAGGTGACCCGGAACTGTCCGGCCTTCCCGTGACGATGCGCTTCCTGCCCTACGCGACCGGTGCGAACCTCGGCGTCCGTACGTCCGTCCATCGCGAGCTCGGGGGCTTTGACGAGGCCTACACCGGCAGCCACGACGACGTCGAGTTCTGCTGGCGTGCGCAACTCGCCTCCTACTCCATCGCCTACGCACCCGATGCCGTGATGCACTACCGGCTCCGTGGGGACATCCGCGGCCTGGCGAAGCAGCGATCCGGGTACGGGCGCTCCTACGCTCAGCTGTACGCTCAGTACCGTCACCTCGGGATCCCGCCGGGGAGCCTGGCCAGCGAGGCAGGGACCTGGGCGCGACTGGCTCTGCGCGTACCACACCTGGCTACCGCCACTGGGCGCGGGCGCTGGATGTTCGACGCGGCGTGGAACTACGGCCGTCTTGCGGGCATGGTGAAGTACCGCAGGTTGTGCCCCCTGTAAGTGCGTCCTCGCAGCGTCGTACCCGTTTGCTGCCGCAGTGAGGGTAGGGGCACCCCGCGCAAGCAGGGCGGTGGCCACGACCGGTTTCCGCAGTCCCGCCAGCACCGCGCGGCTGCGGTCCGCCAAGCCGTCTCTTCCGCCTCTTGCCACGCGCCCTTCCCGTGCACCACGCCTCGCCGCGTTGTCGAGGCGCTTGAGTACGTCCGGTGATCGGGATCCTCTCCGCCTTGCGGGCACAGCACCGCAGGACGCAGGCTCAACGGGCAAGATCCGAATGAGACGGCCCGGCCGAGGCCGCAGCTTCCCAGGCAACGGCGTGCTTGCCCGTACCTTATGTGGTTTCACGCTGTCTGTTTCATGACCAGCGGGTCTGCTTGGCAGGTGCAGATAAACCCGGCGGCAAAGGTGCAGTTCGGTCTGTACGACGTTTCCCGCGGAGAGCGGCGGCTGTGTGGCGTTGCCCTGTTCGTACGTGATCCTGGACAACCCGTCCGCCCACAAGAGCGACACCATCAGGCGCTGGGCGAGCAAAAACCGGGTTGAGCAGAGCTTCACCCCGACCTACGCGTCCTGGGCCAACCCGATCGAGGCCCACTTCGGGCCGTTGCGGCAATTCACCATCGCCAACTCCAACCACCGCAACCACACCGCGCAGGCCCGCGCCCTGCACGCCTACCTGCGGTGGCGCAACGCGAACGCCCGCCACCCTGACGTCCTCGGAGCCCAACGGCGTGAGCGCGCGCGTCCGCAGTGAGAAGGGCATCCGCTGGGGCGGACGCCCTCCACTGGCGGCCTGAAGCCAGACCCGCTCACTTACGACGGCCGTGAGAGCCGGTCAGGCGTTCGTGCGTGATAGGTGGTCGGGGAGGTCGGTGAGCCGTTCGATGCGGAGCACCGTCTCGTCTGCCGTCGGCGATGGTCCACCGGTGACGAAGTCGATGCCGCGGTCCAGCCAGATGCCGGTGAGCCCGGCGAGGGCGGCTGCGTTTACATCGCTTTCCAGCATGTCGCCCACGTTGACCGCCTGCGCGGGGTCCGTCCGCATCCGCCGGCAAGCGGTGGCGTAGGCGACGGGCTTGGCCGCACCGAGCTCGGTCGGGGTCAGGACAGCCTCGAAGTATTCGAGGAGGTCGAAGCGGGCGAGCTTGGCGCGCTGCTGCTCGGGGTCCCCGTTGGTGAGCACAGCCAGACGCGGTCCTCGGGGAAGCCGTTTCAGGGTCTCCAGGCATGGCTGGACATCGGGATAGCACCGCCAGGACTCCTCGAACACCTTGAGGTAGCGCTCGGCGATCCAGGCGTCCAGAAGGCCGGGACTTTCAGGAACCGGCTCGCCGAGCATCGGCAGGAAGGAACGGAGTCTGCGTCGGTGGTGCTCAGTGAAGGAGCACTGACCGGCCAGGTATGCCCGCATGTGGCGCGCCTCCAGCGTCCACCACAACGTCACCAGCTCCTCCGGTGGAGCCGTCGCGTTCGGCGCGGCCTGGACGATCTGGCCGATCGTTTCCAAGACCGCGCTTCGATGATCGACCAGGGTGCCGTCCAGATCGAAGAAGATCACATCTGCCATAGGAAGATCATCTCGTGGTGCCTGTCCCTGACGCCAGAAGACAGGCATCGCGATCTTCCTTTCGGGATGGCTGTCCAGGCTGTCCAGGTCGCATGGCGCCGGTCCAGCCCCGCAGAAGGCTGGACCCGGCGAACCTACACGGTCACAGCACCAGAGAGAGGTCTGTCGACGGTCAGGTAATTCGGCTCTGCCGGGGATCTTGCGATGTCGCAGGACCCGGAATATGGGATCACCCACCCCCTGAACCGACCGGGCAGGTCCTTCCATACCGTGGCGACCTCTTACCTTGGTGCCATGGGAGAGACGAGCGCGAGGGGCCGGGTCGAGTTGACGCAGGACGTCCACGCCGGTGAGCACGGTACCCGCGCGCGGTGCCTGCCCGAGCCGTGGATGTGCGATGTCTTCCATCTCGATGGCAGCCTGAGGGATATTCGGGTCCTCGACGCGACTCGCGTCGAGTGGATCGCGGTCCTCGAACGCCTGCGTGTTGTAGCCGACGAGACCGAGGTGGAGCATCCCTACCCCCGGCTCGATCCCGTGCGTCCGGCCTTCGCCGACCTCTTCCGCGTCTGGGCGGATGAGCCGGAGGGCCGGGGGACGGGTTTCGCCTTCCGGGCCCGCTTCGGCGCCGTGTGGTTCTTCGCCCTGCCCTGTGACGAGGAGGAGATCGAGTTCTCCGTCTGGCCCGAGGACGTCCTTGACGGGGCGGGAGTGGCCGCCGTGCTGCGGTTCCTGGTCGAGGTCGCGACGGCCAGTCAACGACGGGCCCTGCTGACCGGCGAAACCGTCCGGTATGACCCGGGGATGCCGACGCTGATCTCCCACGACCCTGTCACCGGCCTCACTTCCCACATCTGAAGAGGCTTGTGGACGTTCGCGTAATTCGGCTCTGTCGGGAATCTTGCGATCGGCGAGCCGCGTCAGCGACTCCTTGACGGTCCATCCGGCCTCGGGCCGGGAGCCTTCGCGGGTGGGTTCGATCTCCAGGGCACGGTCGAAGATGGGATGCCCGCTTCCAGAGTTCTCATTGAAGGTGGCGGTTTCCTGGCCAGGCCCATCGGCAACTGCGGTGCACCGACGGAACTCTCTGATCGGTCTGTGCTTGAACCTGGACATGATGCTGGCTGATTACCGAAGGGCGGTTGCTGAGACCCCGGTGGGCAGGCTGTACTGGAGCACGACGTTGAGCAGCCTGGTCGTGTTCGCCTTGCTCAACATCATGGGCACTGTGAGCGTCTCCGGCATGTAAGCCGTTCGAGGATCCGCCACTGTCCCACGTCCTCATCCCCAGTGGTCCGCTGATTTGACGCCTCCACCGGGTCCTGAGGGATCAATCAGCTTGTCCCGACATGCGCGAAAGGTTTTCGATCATGCGACGATACGTTCTGACCGGCACTCCGGGTGCCGGCAAGACATCGATCCTGCGGTGCCTGGATGATCTCGGCTACGAGGTCGTCGAGGAGGCGGCGACAGCAGTCATCGCGCAAGCGCAGGCCCGGGGCGAGGACGAGCCATGGACACGGGCGTCCTTTATCGACGAGATCGTTGTTCTGCAGCGACAGCGTCAGTTGGAGGCCTCCGCCGCAGCCCCTGCCCAAGTGTTCGACCGGTCGCCGATCTGCACCCACGCGCTCGCTACCTACTTAGGGTGGCCGGTGTCCCTGTCGCTGGCTGCGGAGCTCGAACGGATCACTTCCGAGGGGATCTACGAGCGACAGGTGCTTTTCGTACGCAATCTGGGTTTTTGCGAGCCCACTGCGGCCCGGCGGATCAGTTTCCAGGAGTCGCTGGTATTCGAGAGGTTCCATGAACAGAGCTATCGTGCGTTCGGCTACGAGCTCATCGACATCCCTGCCGGCGACCTGACCGACCGTGTCGCCGCGATCAGCTCAGTGATCCCACGCCCTGCCTCGTGAACGACGCCTGTCACCCTCTATCGACCTTGTCCCCGGGATGCGAACTTAACAAGGTCAGATGAGACAGTTGTCCCTTCTCATTCGATCTTGCCGCCGGGCGACGCCCTGACCTGCGACGAGACGTCTTCAGGCGAGACGCCAACTCCGCCATGTCTCACCTGAAGTTGTCCGTCAGCCGTGCTTCCGTGAGGTTCGCGCCGCCGTAGGTCCCGCCTACGGCAGAGTCGACTCGCTGGCCAGCGGCTTCTTTACTGTCTCGCAGTGACGGCGCAAGGCTCCGTCTCACGATCCCGTGGCACGTCTTCGATGCTCCGGCCGGTGCACCCGAACCGGCGGCAGGCTAACCCGTGCAGGCTACGCGTTCCGTGCGTCGGCGAACTTGTCCAGTTCGCGCATCGCCTCGGCGTGGGCGCTCATCCGGCCACTCACACTGCCGCTCGTGAAGAGCGCCACACCGGCGACCGATACCGGCACGGACAGCCCGAGCACGGCCAGGGCTTCAGGCCAGTCGCGTTCGTTCTGACACCAATCACCCCTTTGCAGGCCGTCGTTGGCCGTACCATATTCGGTCAACAAGCGTGACTCGCACTCTGCGGGGTGACGGTCGTCGGGCTCCTCATCGACCTTGTATGGCGTGAGCAGCAACAGGGCACACCATGTCCACTGGAGCGTTGCCACAGCCAACAGGCCGATACCCCACGCGCGCATTCGGCTGGCTCTGTCGCGGAAATCGAGGTCGTACTCACGTGATCGCATGGCGGACGAATCTAGCAGCGAGGCTCTCGCAGCTGGGCGGGCGCTCGTCAGCTCATCCCTGAGTCCAACTCACGTGACGTTGTCCACGGCGTGCGAACCGAACAAGGTCAGGTGAGACGGAGGCAAGGTGCCATGAGACGGGACAACAGAGGCAAGGTCTCATGAGCGGGGCGAGCGGCCGTCGCCGGGCCAGAGATCCTGTTCGGCCGGAAGGCAGGCGAGGAACGTGTTGACCTCGGCCAGGACGGTGGCGCGCTCCGCCGGTCCGTAGACGATGAACTCGTCGGCCACGGCGTTGAAGGCGCGCACGTGGCTGTCCGGTCAGGTACAGATGAGGGCACGTGCGATCTCGGGCAGGCCGAGGCTGAGGGCATCGCACTCCCCGGCGGACGAGTTGCAACAGGTCGGTGGTGACACTCTCCCGGTCGCCGACCGTCGGCCAGTCGGCGCCACCGTTGAGTTCGCGGGTGTCGGTGTGGACGTCACGGGTCGTGGTTGTCCGGACTTAAGTCCGGGAACTTGGCTTCCCCGGGGACATTCAGACCGTTCGCCGCTACCTTCGACAGGCGAAACAGCGCGGGCTCCCCGTGACATCCCGACCCACCCCGGGGCCCCGCCGCGTGGTCCGCTGGATCATGACCGACCCGGCCCGTATCCCCGCCGACGATGCCCAGGAACTCAAGGAGATCCGGGCCGTCTGCCCGCACCTCGACGCCGCTGCCCGGCATGTCCGACTTCGTCGCCATGCTCCACAACCGGCGCGGCGACCTGCTACCAGCTTGGACGGATCGCGTCCTCGCCGACGACCTGCCCGCACTGCAGTCCCTGGTTGCCGGGCTTCGCCGTGACCAGGACGCTGTGGTCGCCGGCCTGTCCAGCCACTGGAGCTCGGGCCAGGTCGAGGGCCACGTCACCCGAATCAAGCTGCTCAAGCGGAAAGGCTACGGACGCGCGAACCTCGATCTGCTCCGCCGACGCGTACTCCTCGCGACCTGACTCCCTCGCTGTGGTCGGCCTGGAGCACTCCGCTCAGAACGGCTCGAAGCTAGGCTGAACGGGGCCGATCTCTCCGCTGGCAGCCGGATCCTCAGGCTCGAGGAACTCCAAGGCTTCCGGCTCGATGCCGTGGTACTGGTCCACGTCGAGCAGCCGCCGTACGAAAGCGAGGGCAAAGGTCGAGAACGGGCCGTCGAAGGTCGTGCAGCCCTCTTCGTGGAGCATCGTCACGATCTTCCATCGGTCCGGGTCCGGATCGCAGGGCAAGAAGAAGTGCTCATCGCCGCTGTAGTCGTATCCCCAGGAGATCAGGCCACCGGGCTCGGGGTGGAAAGGGTACAGAACATGCTCGGCGTCTCTGAAGAGCTGGCCGAGGCGCCGCCGGTACGCCAGGTGGCCGACCGCTTCGCGGGCGTACTGGCCCACTGGCTCGGCCCCCAACGCGACCGCACCCGCGCCCGCCTGGAGATCATCCTCCTGACGGCGCGCCGCCCAGAAGGGGAGCTGGGCACCGAACTGCTCCGCGCCCGGGAAAGCTTCGTCGGCCAGGCGCAGCTGCTGGCAACGGCGCTCGGCAGCCCGTACCCGAAAGAGGGCGGGCGGATCGTGGTCGCCTTCGCCGAGGGACTCACGTACGACGGGGTGACGCGCCCCGGCCCGGACACCACCGACCGGGCGGCCCTGCGACAGATACTGGAGAGGGTCCTGCTCACCCTGGCCCGGGAGCCGGGCGCTGAAAGGGACAGCTGACGGCAGTAGTACCGCCAGCCGGTCCACCGAACTATCTGGAAATCGGCCCGATGTGTCCTTCGTCGTGCCAGGAAGTGCCAGCCGAGCACCGATGCTGATCAGTCCCAGGGAACCGAGAGCCAGACCGCGACGCACCCACCCTCTGCTGGCATCCCGGCTCTGCAGAGGGCCGAGAGCCAACCAACACCAGCTGAGCCGCCGACCGCACTTCGTCGCCCTAGACGACCCATTTCGCCACCACCCCAAGCCTCCACCGGGGTGACTCCCGTTCTCGTGAACATCACCTATTCGCACGAGTATGCGACTCCCAATGGCGTGTCAAAACGCGTCACTACTCGCGTACAGAGCCAGCCCGAAGAGATCAGGAGAAGCAACCACACACATTGGCCTCCGCCCTGCGATACCTGCATCTGCGTGCCGGCCGCCCCACTCCGTGGGCCATCGCCACCATCAGCGGGGCGCTCCGCCCCCTGTGCCGGGAACGCCGGGGGCGGCCAGTGGCCCGACGAGCAATGCGACACCCCCGTGACACGAGCGGCGCACGTTTCACACACAACTCCCGCACATCCGCGTATTGTTAACCGCGTTCACACCGTGATGCTTAAGTATCAACGGTTAACAAGAGGGGGGTCAGGTGTCCCATCACCTGCGCACAACCAGCCGCATCCGGCGTACCCGCCGTACCGCCACCGCTGCAGCCATCGCCGCCGTGCTCGCCGCGGGGCCGACCACCATACTGCCGGCCTCGGCTCACGCGACCGAAGCGACCGAAGTCCTCATACCCGCGCCCGATGCCTACGGCGACGGGACCGAGACGGTGCTGGCGACCGGCAGCCAGGGCGTGTTGCACCGCGAGGGCGGCGGCTACCTCTGGACCACGACGTACAACCGCACCACCAAGCCCGTCCCGGCCCTCGACGGCGTACCGCAGGACGCCATCGTGCGCACCCACGACGAGGTCAACCGCGTCATCTACACCAAGCCGCGCGAGGACGGCGGTACGGACGTCGTGCGGGTCGGCATCGAGGATCCCCGTTTCACCAGCACCATTAGCGTGCCCGCCGGATACCTCAACCCGCGCGTCGCAGGCGGCTGGGTGCTGGCCACCGTCGACCAGGGCGACGGTACGTATCAGCTGCGCGCGGCGCGCGGCGGGGACCCGGCGAACGACCCCGTCGTGCAGCTGCCCGCCGGAGCCACCACCGGCGCTGAGCCCGTACTGCTCGGCGCCTACTCCAACCAGCTCGTCATCGGCTACCGCACCGCCGACGGCACCCCGGGCTACGGCATCCTCACCGCGTTCAACGGCAGGGTCGCCCCGCTGCCCGTGACCGGCGAGGCGAGCAGCTTCCGGATCACGCAGAACACCGTCAGCTGGTTCACCCGCAGCGGGGAGCCGGGCGTGCGGGTCATGCCGGTGGGCAGCACAGCCGCCCCGCGTATCGTGCCGCTCGCCACGCAGTCCCCCGACAGCGAGGTCACCTCCTTCGTGGTGGGCGACAACGTGCTCTGGTACGAGGGCGACGGCGGCCGGCTGCGCCTCACCCCCTTTGCCGGGGCGGAGACCGAGCGGACGCCGCTGAGCGACATCGAGCAGGCGTTCCTGCGCTCCGAGGGTTCCGGCTCGCTGGTCGTGCTCGGCAAGAACGCCGACGGCAAGCGCGCCGTGCACCTGTTCAGCGTGGACGGCCTGGGGCTTGTCGCCGATCTGCCCCTGCGGGAGGTGCCGCGGGTCAAGACGGCGGACGGTGCGATCGAGGCGTTGAGCCTGGATCGGGGGCGGCTGCGGTACGTCAACTCCCTCACCGGTACGGAGACGTTGCACGGCAAGGACATCGGCACCGGGCTCGACCCGGCGGACGGCGCGGCGCTCGCCGACTTCCCGGGCCTCGCGGCGGGCCGCTTCGCCGACGGCACCGACGAGGGGCTGGCCCGGCTGGTCGCCGACCCGGACACGGGCGCCGACGTGCTGGTGACCGGTGACGACCCGGAGCGCCCGTCGGACAGCTTCCCGCTGCCGGGCACGGACGGCCGGATCCTCGATACGGCACCGGAGTTCGTGCTGTACGAGGCAGGCGGACAGCAGTACGTGGTGGACACCGCCCGCGACCTCATCGTCCGCGAGCAGCCGGCGCAGGCCGCCGTACTGGAGCAGAAGAGGCTGCTCAAGCCAGCGCTGAACAAGCCCGGCACGGTGAAGGTGATCAATCTGGGCTCCGGCAAGCTGACCGGGACCATCGACCTCGGCTCCGCCTGTGTCCCCAACGAACTGCAGCGCAGCGGCACCCTGTTGTACTGGAGCTGCGCCTCGCAGGACGCGGCGGGCGTACGCGACCTGGCGACCGGGCACACCTACCCTGCCCCAGCGTCCGGCGTCCTGCTGGGCGACCGCTTCCTGGCCCACCGCGAGGCGTCCGGCGATCTGCGTCTTACGGCCCTGCAGACGGACGGCGGTACGGCCGACCTGGGCACCGTCACGGGCCTGAAGCAGCCCGCGGACGGCGACGGGCGCGGCACCACGTGGACCCTCGACGCGGGCGCCGGCAAACTCGCCTGGGTCGGCTCGGACGACACCGTCCACGTCACCGCGCCGCAGCACGCCGTTTCTCCGCTGCGCGTCGCCCGCACCGCCGCGCCCCAAACGCTGGCCCGTGAGTGGGCTGCCGCGTGGTGGCTCTCCAAGCCCGCGGCGTCCTGGCAGGTGACTCTCACCCGCCGCGCGACCGGCGAGGTCGTCCGCACCTGGACGGGCGAGGGCACCCGCAGCGCAGTACGGGTCACCTGGGACGGCACGTCCGAGTCGGGCACCCCGATGGCGACCGGCGGCTACATCTGGCAGCTGACCGCCACCCCGGCGGACGACACGGGCGCGAACGCGACAGCCTCAGGCGTCGTGAAGTTCACCGGCTGATCACGGCGCCGCATGGAATCCGGCCCCTTCCCCGAGGCCGACTCGGGGAAGTGGCCGGAGCCTTGTACGCCGTCGTCCTGCGGTACGACTAACCGAGCGATCGCTCAAGACGGCCACGGCGCGCCGTACGGTAGGTGGCATTCACGCGTCCGGACGCGGCACTCGCGCGAGCGGTGTCCGTGGAGAAGGCCAAGGAACTGCCGCGCGGGACCATCCCCGCGGGTGCGGGGAGCAGCGGTTCGGAGGACGTGGACCAGGCTTGCATCAACCTTGACGAGGCGTTGAAGCTGATGAGTTCCGCAGTCCGCTCCAAATCCGGGACCCATGACTGGCCCGATAGCGGCCTGTACGACGACGCCCGGGAGGCCGCGGACCAAGCCCTACAAGGTTCCTGACCGCGTCGCGGGTGGCAATCCGCGAAGCTCCCCGGCCGGGGCGCTGACCGCCCTACAGTTCCGGGCAGTGCGCGAAGATCCGCTGCAGCCGCTCGGCGGCGTACAGGCCGCGCCGAGGTGGCTCGGTGGTAATCCAGCGGGCGAACTCCCGGGGTGAGGGCGGCCGCTCGCGCGGCGTGGCGATCGGCAGCCCACGACGTAGTGGCGCGACGGCCATCTTGACCCGCTGATAGTGGCCCCGGCAGCCCTTGGCGACAAGCTCCTGGTGCAGCACGGTCGCGGCGTGCTCACCCTCGTCCCACCGCTGACGTAGGTACTCGATATACGGATCGAGGCTGGTGGGCGGCCGTGTATTCCCGTCCCTCGTAGGGTGGACGTGGCACCACAGCCGTAATCCGGATCCGGCTCCGGCTCCCCCCCCCGTAGTGGACAGGCCGTGTCTACTCCTCCATGTGTTCCGCGTCCTGCGGGACCCAGGGGAAGGGGACCTCGGGCCAGCGGGTATTTGCCCATTCGTCGAGGTCCACGGCGAGAACGGCATCGATGAATACCCGCGGGGGCTGATAGCCGTGTGCGGTGATGTAGTGGCTGATCAGGAACGGTGCGGCGTAAGCAACCCCGGGAGAGCCTGGGATGCGGACTTCTCCGTTGCCTTCCGGGGCGCCTCCCGGCGGACAGAGGTCGCACTCATGCAGCCCGAGGCAGACGTTCATCCACTGAACGGCCTGGACAGACTTCAGCTTCTCCGTGAACGCCGCAGGGACCGAACCGATCGAATACGGCCTGCCGGCCTCCAGCCACCCGACGTTCAGGCGCGTATACGCAGGGCGGTAGCTGAGGCCGTGTACGCCCGACTCCCAGTCGTCGAAGTAATCCTTCTCCAGGTAGGCCTAAGCGGTGAGATCTTCATAGAACACGCCCGCATCATCGTCGCACCGTGCCCTCGCATGTCATGCGATTTGCTGCGGGCCATGTCCATCGGACAGGCCCTTAGGTGTATTGATCACGAGCGCAGACGCACCCTAGAGCCGTTCCGAAATCCGGTGGATCCTCCGTCACCGGCGAGGCACAATCCCCGGGGAACCGGGGCGAGGGGGAGCTTGTTTGGACGTGTTCGCGTGTGCCGGGTGCGGCACGGAGCTGACGGCGCCGGTGTCCCGGGTCGCCCTCCCCGTCCACACCCACCACGGAGGGTGGGAGGAACTCCATCCTCCGCTGATGGAGCCCGCGACGTACGCCGTCGACCCCCGGCCCACCGGACCGCCCTGGCGGTTGTGGGAGGAGGTCGGAGAGGATGCGGCTGCCCGGCAGGGCGTGTACGCGTCGGTGTACTCCGTCTCCTTCGGCGCGCGGAACAGGATCGTCATCGCCCCCGGCGACTCCCGGTCCATGGCCCTGATCCCCGAGAAGTGCGAGGGCTACTGCCAGGGTGTGGACGGCCGGGCCGGCCCCAACCTGGCGTGCGAGGGGTGCGGGCGGGCCGTGGCGACCCGCATGGACGACTGCGGAATGTGGCAGACGGTGTGGCTGGAGCCCGACGCGGTCGCACGCCACCCCTCGGGGCTCCCGGCCGGTCCGCCTCCCGACTGGGACGACCTGGGTTGCGCCGAGCACCGCGTCCCACCCGTCGAACCCGACGGGTCGTGGAGCCGCCGCTGGGAGGCGGCAGTCGGGGTCGCGCTGGCCCACCTCGTGGCGGCCACCGAGGCCCGCCCGGTGACCCTCCCCGCCGGCCCCGTCGCCGAGCTGCTCGGCCACGCCGTCGGCCGCTACCTCCCCGCCGGGCCCGGTGCCCGGTCCGTGGGGCTGGCCGGCCCGGGGATCCGCACGCCCCGGCCCCGTCCCGACGTCCTCCTCGTCCCCCGCCACCCCCTCACGGGCGCGCCCTGGCGCCGCCCGGCGACGAGGGGGCTGTGGTGCCGCTGGACAGCGGGGTCTGGGCGTACCTCGCCCTCCCGGGCGAGACCTCGCCGATGCCCGCGACCGGGGTGCTCCCGGAGGGTGTCCTGCGCGACGACTACCCCCTGCCGCCGCGCCCCTGGTATCCGCTGACGCCCCACCACCGCGCCTTCGAGGACACCCTGGTCGGGCTGCCCGCCGTACGCACCCCCCGGCTGCGCAGGTATTGATGGGGCTTCGCGAAAATGGCTGTGACCGCGCTTCCGTGATGACTACGGTTGGTGCGGTACGGCGTCTGCTGTTGGATGGCCCGATGGAACGCATTGAGGCTGAGCTGTTCACGGATCCAGGCAACGACGCGGTCGTCCGTCTGCCCCCACGTCACTTCCCTGGGGTGCTGATCCAGGGTGACTCGCTGTCGATCATCCGCGGCGACGTTGCTGAAATTGTGGAGGCCTGCGCCCAAGGCCACGTCGAGGACGCCCGCGAGGCGGCCACCATCCTCTTGGCCAACTTCGACGAACTGCTGGCCCGCTACGAGAGCGCGTTGGAGGCTCACGACATCCAGCGCCCCTACTGATCGCGACCGCAGGAACTGGCATGCCCGAGCGAGTCGCGGCATTGGGCGTGTCCCCCGCAGTCCTGTCGCATTACGAGAGGGCTGGAACCTTTGCACGCGGGGTCGGGATCAAGGGATCGAATGTCGCTTTCGGGTCGCTGGCTTATGACGGAGGTCACTGCTCTAAGGAATGGCGGGCCGCCGTGTCGGCGAGGACCAGGGTCTCAGAGCCGCAGCACGGTCGCCAGAACCACCGGTGCATCGGCGCCATGCCCTGTCGTACGTGGGGGTTCAGCCGAGATACGCGGCAAGGGGGCAATGAGTAGACCCTGATGCGGCTTTACGCGTGGTCAGCACAGTGACGCCGCAGTAAATGCGTACATCTCGCCCTGGAAGCCGGAACGGTCCGCCGCAGGTCGCGACGATCACGTCCAGGGCTCCGTCGCAGTAAATCCGGGATTTACTGCGGCAGTTGTGCATACGTCTCCGCGACCGCACAACTGCCCAAATGCGGTTCTTCTGTGCGGGCTTGAGGGGAGGAGACTGTCAGTGCCCGACGCCGACCAGGCCTGGCACCAGCATGTTTGCCTGGGTCATACCCCCAGATCCTCCGTCACGGGCAGGCACTCGGCGAGCAGGTCGACGACGTCGCGCCAGGCTCGCTGCGCGTGCTGTGGGTGGTAGCCGACGCCGGGGACCACGGGGTGGTCGACCGGTGGGTGGTGGAAGGCGTGCAAGGCTCCGCCGTAGACCGTGAGGCGCCAGTCGACGCCCGCGGCCTGCATCTCAGCGGTAAACGCGTTCCGTTGCGCGGGCGGCATGATCGGGTCTTCCGACCCGACCCCGGCCCACACCGGGCAGCGAATGCGCGCTGCCTCGCCCGGTCGGCCCGTGGTCAGTGCGTTGACTGTCCCGATCGCACGCAGGTTGACGCCGCCGCGCCCGAGTTCCAGCCCGACGGCGCCCCCGGTTCCGTAGCCGACGGAGGCGATCCGGTCGGGGTCGGTCCGGGGCTCGGTGCGCAACACGTCGAGCGCCGCATGGCCGATCCCCCGCATCCGGTCGGGATCAGCGAGCAGTGGCATGCAACGGGCCAGCATCTCCTCGGGGTCACCCAAATAGCGCCCGCCATGAAGGTCGAAGGCCAGCGCTACATATCCCAGCTCGGCGAGAGCATCGGCCCGGCGGCGCTCGACGTCGCTGAGCCCCATGCCCTCTGGTCCGAGCAGCACCGCGGGCCGGCGGTCGACACCGGCCGGGAGCGCGAGGTGCCCGATCATCGTCAAGCCGTCGGCCGGGTACTCGACCGTACGCGTCGTAATCTTCGTCATGAGACTGGACTGTAGTGATCGTCGAGCACGGTCCGGCCGGTGTTCTGCCACTGGCAGAACAGCACGGGTGTCCCTCTGAACTTGTTCCTTAACATCCAACCCGGCCGCATCGTCACTCTTTGGAGTGATTGCAGGGTATGAGGCGGCCTTCCTCGCGATCCTGAACTCTGCGACTGAGTACGGGAGTTCGCCAGGAGGGCCGTGGGACTGGTCAGACGGTGGTGAACCGCAGCTCCGGGCGCTCCCACGCGACCTTCGGCGGCGACGGGGCGACCGTCCCCACCCGCTCGGCGCCCAGGCGCCGGTAGAACTCCTCGGCTGGGGGATGAGAGACCACGCGGACGTCAGTCAGACCGGCCTCCCTGGCCTGGCCGACCATGTGCTCGATGAGGAGCCGGCCGATGCCCCTTCCCTGTGCGCTGTCCGCCACGAACGCCAGGTCCAGCTCCGGTGGTTCCAGCACCAGGGCGTAGAAGCCCAGCGGCCGCCCGACCGCATCGACGGCCACGAAAACCCGGTGCCGGGCGATGTAGTCGGCGGAGACTGAGTTGGGGCGGGGTACATGGAGTTGGATTGTTCCGGACGGGTTGTGGGAGATCGCGAAGCCGCTGATCCCTCCGTCGAAGGTGCGCTCACAGGGCGGCGGGACGCAGGGCACACCGGACGAGACGCTGTTCGCCGCGATCGTCTATGTGCTGGTCAGCGGCTGCGCCTGGCGGGCTCTGCCGCCGTGCTTCGGCATCTCCAAGTCCACCGCTCACCGTCGCTACACGATTTGGTCGAGGGCCGGCGTCTGGGGGCGGCTGCACGAAGCGGTCCTCGACAGGATCAACGAGTGCGGCCTGCTCGATCTGTCCCGAACGGTTCTCGACTCGGCACACGTTCGGGCCAAAAGGGGGGCGAACACACAGGTCCGAGCCCCGTGGACCGGGGCAATGCGGGTTCCAAGATGCACGTCCTGTCGGACGCGAACGGACTGCCCCTGGTCGCCGGCGTCTCCGCAGGCAACACGCACGACAGCCTCGGACTGAAGCCGATGGTGGCCCGTCTCCAATCGAGACACGACCCCCACCGCGGCTGGCACTACAAGCCCCGCAAACTCCACGCCGACAAGGCCTACGACATACCTGAACTGCGGAAATGGTTACGCGGCAAGCGCATCGCAGTCCGTATCGCCCGCAAGGGCATCGAGTCCAGCGAACGACTCGGCCGCCGCAGATGGGTCATCGAACGCACCATGTCCTGGCTGACCGGCTACCGCAAACTCAACCACCGCTACGAACGCCACTCTCGCAACTACCTGGCCTTCCTCAGCCTCGCCGCCGCCCTCTGCTGCTACAAGCGACTCGTCCGCCTCACCACATAGGACACGGTCTTAGCCGCCAGACAGGGCATGGCCATTAAACGGGGGCAAAGTTAGCCTGCCCTATCCTTTGGACCACCGCCGATCGATTGAGGATTAAACATCAGGACCTGAATTACCGCATATTAAGGTCCCTTTACACCCGCCATTCGGTTGATCGTCTTCGTGTTCGGGAAGACCGGGATGTCGGTGGCCACCGTGAATGCCCGGTGGGCGGCCATCTCCGAGCCGGGTGCCGGGGGCCAGATGGTGATGACGCTGCCATCCCGGGTGCCACTCATCGGACGAAACGCACTTCGGGGTAGGCCGAGGAAGACTTGTCCAGCAGACGGTCCCAGATGACGCCACGTCACAGAGACCGAACCCCGGTGATCGTCCTCACGGATGTGTGCCTGATCCGAGAACGGACAGCGGATGTTCACCACTCTGGGAGGCAGCAGAGACACCAAGGAATTCGAACGGTCCGCGACCTTCGACTGTGTCAGTCCCACCAGTCGTTGCCGGTGTGCCAGCGCCGCACCCACTCCTCGAAGCCCCATGCCTGGTCGCCGGGCGCCGGGACGGCGCCGACGTCGGCGACCATCCACACCTCGCCACGGCGGGGACCGGTGGTCAGCAGGAGCCAGAACGACTGCCCGTCCTCGGAGCCGAGAACGATGGACCCCTGGTTGAACGCAGCGTCGATCCGTGGGTCCTCCGGGTCGACACTGTCGTCGTCCTCCCAGTGCCAGGCCGCCTCCAGGGGAAACGGCGCCCCTGGCTGCCGCGGGCCGAGGTCGGGCCAGGTGTCGGGCATACAGCCGAGTGGCTGAAGACCACCGTCGCCGGCTGGGCCGAGGCTGGACCCGTTGCTGATCTCCGCGATGAAGGTCCTGTACGGCTCTGGAAGGACCACCTGGTTCCCTTCCTCCCACTCAGCGATGGCCTCATATCCGAGCGCCGGCTCACGCCGTTCCGGCGGAAAAGCGGAGTGCAAGAAGTTCAGAGTGGCTTCGGCAGGACGCTGATCACGTGTGGCTGTCACAGCAGCATGCTGACAGGAAGGGGCTGACAACCGATCGCGGCCCCCACCCTGCAGCTGCACCCCCGAAGTCATGAACGAACAGGACAGGACAGAGCCACCTCTCAAAGTGGTGAACACCTGCTGTCCGTTCTCATGCACAGAGCCACCCAGCGCGTCGAGTCGTCGTCTACTCCAGACCGAACTGGTTCACAATGCCCGCGCTCAGCTCCTCGGCCGCACCGCGAAGCATGGCCGCGTCCACGGCCGCAGGTATCTCCGAAGTGACGGCCAATCCACAGGGCAGGGCATTGTGCGATCCCTCATCCTCGTCGAGGGCGTTCCGCTTCGCCCCCCCCGGTTGGCCGCGTCAGGCCCGGACAGGACCCGCCCATCTTCGCAGTTGTGAGCCTCCTGCCGTCGGCAGCAGCCGCGCGGGAGGGCGCACCCTTTCGCCGGGCGGTGCGGCACCTGGCAAGAACCGGCGTGCTGGTCAAGTGGGCGATCCGATCGGGGGGTTCCTCCCGGGGAGCGGCTCGTCCGATTGCGCGGGAGTCGACGCCGACCTAGCTTCAGGGTGTCGGATTTTCCCGATAAGCCACCATAATCCCTTATGGCGGCTTTCCCGTGGCATCGAATGGAGCATTCATGTCGGTCATGACCGGTATCCAACCCCTGCAGCAGTTCGGTCAACAGTTCGGTCAGCAGATGGGCGGCCCGCAGCAGCAGATCGCGCAGGTGGTCCAGCAGGCGATCCAGCAGGCGTGTCAGCAGGCGAGCCAGCAGGTCGCGCAGCGCCTGCAGCAGACGCTTCAGCAGATCCAGCAGGTCCAGCAGCAGCTCCAGCAGCAGGGCATGGCACAGCAGGCGCACCCGTACCTGGCTGTCGCGCTGCACCACTCGCTGCACCAGGGCGTGCGGAGCGCCGTGGAGCAGTCCGTGCAGCAGGCGCTGCCGATCGCGATCGTGACGCTGCTGCAGCAGAGCCAGCAGCAGTTGGGTGGCGGGTTCGGCCAGCAGCAGTTCGGCCAGCAGTTCCCGCAGTACCAGCAGCCTGGCTCCGGCTTCGGCCAGATGGGTCAGCCCTTCGGCATCGGCTGACACTGAGTGGCGCGCGATGCGGTGTGCCCCGGAGTGGTTCCAGGGCACACCGCATCACTGTGCATGCGAGAGAGCCGCCCGTCGCCGGATCAGGAACGCGCAGCCACCGCTTACGGTGCAGCAGCGCCGGGAACCGTACATGGTGACGCCGCCGCTGCCGCAGCAACTGCTCCCACCAGGTGTGCCCGAACTCAGCATGGATGCGGTGTGTGACGGCTGGAGCGGATGCCCGAGGTCACAGTGAAATGCGCAGGCTCCAGCCGTCGGAGAAGTTCCAGTCGGCCGGGCTGCCGCCCTCCTGCCCGGAGATCGCGGTCGTCGAGGCCGCCGAGGCCCAGGTACCGGCGATGCGGTCGCTGCACGTGTACATCGAGCCGGGCCTGCCGCAGTCCGGAACCCGCCCGGCCGGCACGCCGACCGCGGGAATTCTGCCGCTGCGCGATCCGGGGCTGGTGACGCCGCTGGAACAACCCGTGGAGATCTCGTTGCGCGTCTGCGGCCCGGACGGCGAACCGCTGGCCGGCGCAGCGGTGTTCCTGATCGAAGTGACATGGCCGAGCCAGCGCATCACCGGGGCCGACGGGACGGTCACCATCACGCCGGCGACGGAAACCGCGCACTCCATTGAAGTCCCCGTGCGTACGGCCCAGGGACGGTTTCACTGGCAACTGGGCGTCGTCCTACTGGCCGGGGTGGAGGGCCTGGACACCGCGAGTGGCCGCCACCGAAGAATGTCACGCTCGCCGCGGCGAGCGAGCGGCTACCGGCGCGCCGGACCCGCTGGCTGAAGGTGCGCACGATCCGGGTGCGCGACCTGTTCGGCTGACCGAGCCCTGCCGCCGTCTCCGCCCCCGCCAGGCGATGGCGACAGGGCGGCAGGGGGGTCTGTGAACGCGTCGTGCTTTCAGCCTCGCCGGTAGGGGACGGTTGCCGCGTACGCCTGCCCGGCCTGCTGCCAGCTCGCGGGGATGCCCAGGGCGGTGGGAGCGTCGGCGATCCCCGCCCCCAGGCGGGGATCCGCACCCGGCAGGCGGCGACAGGCGGTGCGCAGCAGCATGTACAGGCGGTCGGCGCGTGCCGCGGTACGCGGCACCGCCTGGGTCCGCAGATGGTCGTGGTGGGCCAGCAACAGAGCCGCCAGCCCGGTGACATGCGCGGCAGCGATCGCGGTGCCGTCCGCCGCGGCGTAGCCGTCGCCGGGGGCGGTGGTGACCACTGCCGCGCCCGGCGCGACCAGGTCCACGCCCGCACCGGTCGGGGTGAACGGCGCCGGATACGGACCCGGCCAGGGCGGCTGCACCGCAGCGAGCGGACTGCTCGCGGAATAGGTGCCGGTGTGCGCGATCGCCCCCACCGCCAGCACGCCCGGCAGGACAGCGGGCTGGGCGAGGGGGCCGGCAGTGTCCCCGGCTGGGGCGATGACGGTGATCCCGGCGGCGTGCGCGTCGGCCAGCTTCCAGGCGACCAGCTGGGACTGTGCGGGGTAGGCGAGGCTGATCTGGGCGATGTCCATGTCGTGGGTGATGCAGTAGTCGACCGCCTCGATCAGGTCGCTGAGGTGCCCGCCGGGGAACAGCTTCAGCGCGTGCAGCTCGGCCTCCGCCGCGACCCCGGTGATGCCGGCGTTGTTGTCCGCCGCGGCGATGATCCCGGCGCACCACGTGCCGTGACCGGTGACATCTACGCCCCAGGTGCCGTTCCCGGCGCCGGTGAAGTCGTGCCCGTGCCGGACGGTGTCCTTCAGGTCGGGGTGCGCGGTGTTCACCCCCGAGTCCAGCAGGGCGATCCTGATGCCGTGGCCGCGGTAGGTCGGGGGGATCTGGTGCAGCCGCATTGCCTGGATGCCCCAGCCGGTGAGCACCTTGCCGGGAAAGCCCTCGAACGTGTCCGACAGGGCCTGCACCTCCACCACCGGCTCGTGCCCGCTATTGAGGCGGAGAGGAGGGGTGCGCGCCGGCCAGTAGCCGGCGACCGGGCGGATGTAGAGGGCCTGCAGTGTTTCCGGAGTGTCTGCCGCCAGGGTCAGTGTGACTCGGCCGTCCGGGCCGGTGACACCGTGCACCGGCCCGCCCGTGCCGATCGCCCACACGTGCGCCCCGGCCACCGCACCCCCGTCGCTGCCCTTGACTTGCAGGGTGAGCTGCTCGGGCTCCTCCAGAGTGACCGTCAGCATGGGATCGATCACCGGCACCGCTCCCAGGCCCACCGGCGGGATCGGGGTGTACGACAGCGGCTGGTCGATCTCGACCACGACCTGCGGGTTCGCCGCCAGAGCGCGGGCCCGCTCCTCGGGCATCGTCACCACCGCGACCGGCGGGCAGGCCGTATGCGGCTCCGCGATCGCCCCCAAACCCCGCGAACGCGACGGCCGCACCTGCGCCACCGGCTCCACATCGGGGTCTTCCTCGAGCAGCGCGAACAGCGCCGAGGCCTCGATCGGCGGCACCCCGCCCGGAAGCAGCCCCAGGGGCCGGGGCGCCACCAGGTAGCGGCCCCGCCCCGCCCGCACACCCCGACCCTCGACATACTCCAACGCCTGTGCCTCCCCGCCCATTCGTTCGGTCGACTCACCTGTCCCGCCCGCGGCCGGCTGCTGCTGTCCGGCCTCACCCGCCGCGCCCTGCGCACGCGGCGTCTTCGCGCCCTTGCCGCCGTTGCCCGGCTTCACGCCGTTGCCGCCCTGCTCACTCATCACCCAACCGCCATCTCAACGTACGCGTAGTGGTCGCACGCCCCGGATCGTCAGACACTGTTGGCCGGGGAGTGGGCGTGCTTCCGCTCCCCGGCCATCGCCCGGCCACGCCCTTCGCCTCGCGCAGGCGCGGCAGCCGTCCGGCCGGCCTAACCCTCCTCCCTCACACGGAGAAAGGGAGCGGATGCTGCCCGGCCGGGGGCTCACATGCCCCGAGGCGACAGCTGCCCGAACTGCGGCTGCTGCTGCCGAGCCCGCCCTGGCCCGGAACTGGCCGAACTGTCCCGGCGGCTGCTGACGGAACTGGCAAAACTGCTACCGGCCGTGCGGGCTCACCTGGCCCTGGCCGGTGATCTGCGCAAGCGCGGTGTGCGCGACGGGGGCGATCCGGCGGGCACACTCGGTGAGCACGTTGCTCCAAGTCGTGCGGCGAGATCGGCCCCTGGGCCTGGGCGCCGTGGGAATCTGCGTCGATCCTCAGCTGCTCCACCACCGTCGCCGCACACCGCAGCGAAACCTCCGTCACCAGCAACGGCAACTGCTGCTGCCCCTGCTCAGCGAACGGCTGCTGCTGGGTCTGGGGCCGGCTGATCTGCTGGGGGTGTAGAGGGACATGCGGACTCCTCCTTGAGCCTTGCGGAAGCACACGCGTCGCGCCGGAACGACCCGGCCCGCCGCCACCAGGCAGCAAACCACCAACCGACCAAGAACATATTCCGTGACATACCGCCAAGCGACGGAGCCACGTCACGGACGCGTCGACACCCCGCGCAAGCACCACCCCGGCGTCCGTCCTGTTCACGAGTGTGTCGGCGGCACCAGGGAGAGCGGGCGGTGGCCGATGCAGGCTGCCGGGCGCAGGCTGGGAGCCAGCTTCTTGTTCGGGTCCCGATACTGCGGTGGCCGGACCGCCGCCCGGGGTCCAGCTGATGTTGATCCACTGGTCTTGAGCATTGCTCGCCGACCGCATTGTCGGAACCCCCGAACACCGCGTCACCGTGATCGAAATCCTCCCACCACCGCCGCTCCCCGAGCGACACTCCAGGCACATGACGGAGCATCAAGAGGAAAACAAAGCGTAGAGTGACGAACTGGTCCGGGACGGCCGGAGCAATGGGATATGGGGTAATTGGCAGCCCGACGGTTTCTGGTTCCGTTGGTCCAGGTTCGAGTCCTGGTATCCCAGCCGCGCAATTCTTTACCTCGGTGAGCCGACGGTGCAGCTGCCGTACGCCGCCCGCCGCGAACTGCTCGACGACCTCGCCCTGGCCGGTCCCGGCATCACCGTGCCCGCGGCCTGGCCCGCACCCGCGACTGGATCAAGATCAAGCACCTCGAGGCAGGGAAGAGCCCACCGGGGCATCCCGCCGTGCTGGGCCATGCCTTCTGCCCGGTGTGGTTCATCCACCAGGCGATGGGCCACCTGCGTCAACGATGCTGTGGGTCGCGCCGATCCACACGAGCCCGGCAGCCACGGCGGCCGGGTTCGGCGCGACATGATCGAGCACCAGGACGCCGATGACGAGGACCATGGAGGCGGTCACCACACCGCGCACGGCGTGATGAACGACCTGGAGAAGTGGTGGGTTACGTCCGGCGTCAGCACCCTGCGGCGGGAGCCTGGGGAGCGGGGAAAGTGAAGGCCGGCGTGTACGCGAACATCCAACGCCCCGGCCAGGCCGCGCAAGCCAAGCCGGGGTCGAGCGAAGGATGGTCGAAGTCGCGTGGCTCAGCCCGCTGGCCTCCTGCTCTGTGGCCGGAGGCGGGCAGTCGTTCGTGACCAGGGGGATCAGGCTCCGTCGGCGGCCGGCCCCGGAACTTCGGGTGGCCGGGAGACGTTGGCAGGAGAGCGCGCCGAAGTGCGCGTGGACGACCGGACGACATGGGCAGAAGCTGAGGTGGCACGAGTGGCGATGTGGGATCGGATCAAGGACCAGGCCAAGACTCTGCAGCAGCAGTCGCAGGGGATGCGGGGCTCCGGCGGACATGGGAGGCCGGGTTCGGGATCCGGGGGCGGATCGCGGGCTCAGCTGGTGAACACGCTCAAGTCCCAGCTCACCTCCCTCAAAGCGGAGCTGAAGAGCGGCGCCTACCGGGACGCCAGCATGGCGATGTGCGCCCTGGTCGCGGCCGCCGACGGGCATGTCGACCCGGCCGAGCGGCAGCATGTGGAGTCGCTGATCCTGAACAACGACGTCCTGCAGAACTTCCCGCCTGACCAATTGCGCCAGCGGTTCAACAAGCACGTCGACCAGCTGGCGTTCAACTTCCAGCAGGGCAAGGCGGAGGTCATGCAGGAGATCGCCAAGGCGGCGAAGAAACCGACGGAGGCCAGGGCGGTCGTGCAGACCGGCTTCGTCGTCGCCGGTGCGGACGGATTCGTCGCGCCGGCCGAGGAGCAGGTCCTGCGCGAGGCGTGCTCGGTGCTCGGCCTGTCCCCGCAGGAGTTCGGCATCTGACCGCATGCGAGGAGAGTCCTGGGCCTCGCCGAGCAGCTCGGCTCCCGGATGCGCGGCGAAAACCAGGTCTGCCGGTCCCCCCTCCCTCACCGAACCCGTCAGCCCAACCGGCGAAGCGAGCACATCCACATCGCCGCCATCAATCAATGCGCTCCCAATCGGTGAGGGCGGGCTGCGCCCGCCTCACACCGGCTCCGAAACATCGCTGAGGCTCCGGAGCCATGTACTTCGGGTTTGGTTCCGAGCCGGAGCCTCAGCTGTTGGCCAGGGTGCGGTCGAGGAGAGGCAGCAAGGCGGTCCTAATGGCGCTGCAGCGCGGCGGGTTGAAGGCGTCGGCGTCGGACATGGTGAAGCCGTGGATGGTGCCGGGGTGGATCGCGGAGGTGTAGGCGACCCTCGCGGCGTCCAGGGCCTGGTTGAGCTCGCCGAGGTCCTCGGGCAGTAGCCGGTCACCGCGACCGGTCCGGCGCCGAGCTCGGGCTGGGTAGTGAGGACCTGAGGTAGGTGTCGGCGTCGCTCAGGACACGTTCGGCGGTGTGCGCCTCGATCAAGGGGATCAACTGGGCGATGACCGCGGGCCGGACCTCTTCCCCTCGTCCCGGGCGTCTTCCGGGGCGGCGGCCTGGACCAGGCCGTGCAGTCGTTCCTGGGCACTTGGCTGCGTTGGGGCGGCGTCAGCCTCCTGGTGGCACCGCGGACACGCCTGAGGGTCCTGAGGTTCGAACAGGTGCGTGTAGCGGCTGACCTGGTGCTCTGAAATGCCGCACAACGTTCCGCTGCCGGCCATCGCGTGCTCGACGCCGGGAACCCCGTTGCGCTCGCCCGCACCGAATCGGGCCGGCTCCCCCGCGGTGGCGAAGGACCACTCGTCCTCGGGGTAGTGGATCACGCGGGCGACGATGGCACAGAGCGTGTTCGTCCGCGAAAATGTCGGTGTGAGTTCCAGCAAAACCGGAACCCAACACCGCCAGGTTTCGGTGCCCCTTCAATCCAGCAGCGGCGCGACCGCGTCCCGCAGTTGCTCGATGTGCTCATAGTGCAGGCCAGTCACGCCTGCCGCCTGGGCTGCAGCGACATGGCCGACGGTGTCGTCGACGAACAGACAGCGTTTCAGATCGGCTCCGACTCGCTGGGCGGCTATTTCGAAGACGCGTGGGTCCGGCTTAGCCACTCCGATGCGGGCTGTGTTGATCACCGCGTCGAACGCGTCGGCCAGTCCCACTGCGGCAAGATAACTCTCCAGCCTGGTCGTTGCGTTGGAGACCAGGACCACTGGTACTTTACTGCGGAGTGTGACGAGCAGATCCACCACATCGGTGTCGATCCTGCCGGTGAGCGCGTTCCATGCCTCGACCAGATCCCGGGCCCGCTCAGGTGATCCGCAGACCGGTGCCAGAACCTCCGCAACTTGGCACCGCCACTGCTCGTCGCTTACGCGCCCGGTGACGGCTGCTTGCAGAAGCTCGCTGTCGAACGCCGCCCCCGCCAGCGTGCCCTCGGCCAGACCCCAGACCCGGTCCAGCAAGGTCATCCCGTCGGGATCCCACAGGTGCACGACTCCGTCGAAGTCGCACAGCACTGCGTCAAAAGGCCGCGTATCCATGAAAGACGATCATGCCATCTCTCGGGCCCCCGCCTTCGTTGAACCGGACGGTCACTCGTCGGGTTTCTGCCCCGGCTTGACCAACCAGTAAAGGAATGCTCCAGTGCCCTCGGTATAGGCCCAGGGATGCCCGTGCGTCCGGGTCCTGGAGCTGGGCCGGCTTGGGCTCGACCTCCCACAGATTGGCGAGGATCTCGGCCCTCTCCCTCGTCTGGTCGACGAGGTTGTAGTCCTTGTCAGGGCACTCCGGATCGAGGACCCAGATGGTCTTGCCGAAGACCCCTCCGCCGTAGACCTCGACGAGTTGCTTGTAGTCACCGGGGAGCGCGGGCCGAGCGTGCACTCGGCCGTGGCCCAGTCGCGGGACCGGCGCGGGTGCTCGGGGGGGAACGATGACGGTGAGGCGTTCAACAGCGGGGGGCATCCTGGTCTGCGTACCCTCGTGTGGGCGTGCTGGGGAGGCTGCTCGGTCAGGATCCGGGTGCCGCGAAAGTGGCTCGGCAGACCAAGAACCCGCCCGGAGGCCGTCCTCGCGGACCTCGTTTACTCGTCTCGTGCGATCCATGGGCATCTCCGCCGGCGCGGCATTCGGGCCGTCATCCCGCAGCCCGCCGACCAGGTCGGAAACCGCCTGCGGCGAGGCCGCGCCGGAGGTCGCCCGCCCGGCTTCGATGCCGAGGCATGCAAGCAGCGCAACATGCATCAACCGCCTCAAGCAGTGGCGCGGCTGGCCATGCGAACAGACAGCTCGCCATCGCCTACCAGGCCGCGCTCCACCTCGCCGCCATCCTCATCTGGTGCGATGCTGATCAAAGGAGATGTGGCTATCAGTCGTAGAAGAACAGCTCAAGATCCTCGATAGACCCTGGCCCAGTCAGGAAACTCTCGGCCTCGGCAATCTCATTCTCTGGTGGCAACCGGCCCTCTCGGAGCTGTGTCATCCATTTCTCGCCCTGCTCTCCGATCGCATAGATTCCGGACAGCAGCTCGGCCATGCCCGCAGGGTGCGTCGGGCTGTGCCCGACGACAGGTTGGAGTTCCCACCCGCCTGCCCGGGCGGCCAGCCGGAGCACACCGGCCCAGTTGGCGATCCGCCCGATACGTACGTGCCACGAGTCCTCGGTGAACGGCGAAAGTCGGCCGCCGTGCAAGGCGTTGGTGGCCGCCCTGATGTCCGCCATCACCTGCCGTTCCACGGCATCACGGACCCAGCGCCCCTCCTGCGATTCCTCGATGGCGGCGGACCACCACGCCCATGCGCCGTCCAGTCGGGCTGTGAACGTATCCATGGCGACAGGTTTCCATGAGCGCCGCCGTCAGCCTTCAGAGGGAGGCCGATCACCCGAGCATCAACTGATCAAAGAGACACGCTCTAGCCGACAGAGTGCCAAATGCGGGATTGGAACAGCTGGCGTATGGGGGCCGGATTGCCGCCAGACGGGCGTGCTGGCATGCGGCCATGCCTTCCCGCACCCAAACGGCGATTACGCGATCACCGCGATGTACTCCGTACCCGATGACGCCTGGTACTTGGAACGGGACCTCGTTGCCGAGCTGCGAAATCTTGTGACCGCGATCGTCCCAGACAAGGAACCGGCACGGGAGCCGACGGTGTGTTTCAACCCCATGTGCGACACCTGGACGTCCCGTACGAGGTCATGCGCTGGTTCATGGACCAGATCGAGGAGGAGATCCACGCGTCCCGCGCCTGGATGCGACTGCGGCCCGAGCTTGTCGAGGTCATTTACCAATTGCGCCAGGAGTACGTGGGTGCCATCGATGACGACGATTTCCCTCATGTCCTAGCCTCGATCTTTCATGACGGTCTGCCGGTTCATCCGGTGGGCCGTTTCGGCTTGTCAGGGCAGTGCTGGGCGTGTTGAGGGCCCGGCTATCGCGTCGGGTGGGCGTAGGGTTCCACGGCCCTGGGGGTGTTCGGTGGCTCGTACCCGGTGCCTGCGGACCGGGTTCGCAACCGGCTCAAGCGCGGCTCGCGCGGCGGCTGGCCGGCGAAGTTCGACAAGGACGACTACAAGCAGCGGCACGCGGTCGAGTGCGGGATCAACCGCCTCAAGCGCCACCGGGCCGTCGCAGCTCAGTACGACAAACTCGCTGTCCGCTACGAAGCGAACGTGCTGGTCGCAGCCATCAACGAATGGCTGCGACCAGCACTGTCGCAACGACCCTCAGACGACGTCGAATTCGTTGCCCTCGGGGTCCTGCATGGCGGCGGCGTAGAGCCCCATGTCCGGCTCATCCTTGATCCGCAGCACGGTGGCACCAGCTTTGACCAGCCGTTCCACCGCAGCCTTGACCCGCTGTGTGCGGACGTCCTGTGGGACGTCACGGCCCCCACCGACCTTCAGGTCGAAGTGCCACCGGTTCTTGGCGGCCTTCGGCTCCGGAACCTGCTGGAACCACACCCTCGGTCCACGTCCCGCGGGATCGATGATCGACTCCGGAATATCCCCGGCACCGGCCGGCAACTCTGCCTCGGGCACCCCCACCGCCGCCCAGTAAGCACGCCACGTGGCGTGCCCGCCCGGCGGAGGCTCAGGCACGTAGCCCAGGGCCTCGGCCCAGAACGTCACCATTCTCTGCGGATCGGAGCAGTCGATCGTCAGCTGCACTGTCATCTCCATGCTCGGAGCATCCCAGGCAGGTCTGACAGTCGATCAACTTTCGCAACTGGCCCTAGCCGTTCTCCCGGCCCGTCAGGGGAGCACCCTCCAGGAAGGCCTGATAGGTCTCTACGGCTTCCGGCTCGATTTCAGGGTTGGAGGGGCCATAGCGGGTATCGGTGCGGTCCCGCTTCGGTCCGGAGACCCAGAACTCCTCGTTGGTCTGCACGTCGTAGAAGTTCGCGTCGAACATCCCCCTGCCCGGCGCAGTGTCCTCCCATGAAAATACGCAGTGCTCCAGGTCTTCGAGAAGTCCACCCACCCGATCCATGAGGGGTCCGCGGTCGGTGTTGTAACCAGTCTTCAACTGAACGAACATGAGACGTTGAGGCATACGCTCAGGGTCCTGCACAAACCGCATCCGTGACCTGCCATTTGTTGCGGGCCCCAACCTCGACCTTTCGTGACCTCAGTCGATGCGGCGGCACCTCGCCCGGATCGTGCACCGAACGCGGCTTGCGCCGCGGCATCAGCGCCGCCGATGTCGCCGCGTCCAACCCGGCCACGAACAGCGCCGACCTACGAGGGCCCCGCGTCCCCGCCGACAAGCGCGCGCAGGTGGGTACGGCCCGATGCGATGGTTCACCTGGAGAGTGCTTCTTTCCTTGCAGCTGACAAAACCCTCCAAAAGTCCCATCGTCGCGATGCAGGCCACCGTCCCACGACCACCTATGAGCGGGTCAACTGGTTCTCGACGTCGCGAACGACCTGCTGCGTATCGCCGATTCCACCGCCGCCCAGCGCGGACGCACACCCGTGACGCCAGCGCCGGATCGTCGTTGAAAGGTGCGACGCCAAGCACCGGGCCCCGGGGATGTCATGACCGATCCCCCGAGGCCCGTGGTATGTCCGGCGCCGGTCAGCGTTGCCTGATCCAAGTGCGCCCGGCGTCGACGCCCGGGCCCGGTACACAGTGCGTGGCGGGCCTCATGTGCCGATGGCGCCGTCTGAAGGGGTCAAGCAGTGCAAGCGCTACTGGGGACCCAACTACGCCGGCGGCGGCAAGGAATTGCGATGAGTGCCCCTTCGCCGGCACCGATGAAGGAGCCGCGCAACCGCAGTACGACCCGGACGCCAAGGAGTTCACCCTCTCTGTGAAGCTGATCGCCCGGACGACAACCCGGCCGGCGGCCTGAACCTGAAGAGTTTCTACGCCAGGAACCGCATCATCGACGGACTGGAGGACTTTCATCGTCAAGGTCGTCGCCTGATCTGACGCTTGCCCGCGGGGGCGGCCACAAGGCCGCTTCCGCCGCAGCGCGACCAGTCTCCATGCGTCGTCCGGCCAGAACTGGATGAGGTAGCGCTCCACTGCGACACCGGTGCCTTCGCCCTGCGACAGCGCAGCCGCCTCGGCCCGGCCGGTGCAGCTGACCCGGACACGCCAGGAGCCGCCCTTGTCTACACCGCCCGACTGCCGCATTTGTCGAGGCGGTCCCGCGCATATACACGAAAGGGTCCTCTCGTCCCGCCTACCCCTGACGGCGGGACGTGCGGCGGCCCTCGAACGACGACACCGGATGTGATGTGGATCGCATCGATGGTCTGTCACGTCCGGAGCAGGTTGCTTGTCCCATGGGCGTCACCGGCATCGAAGCCGGTGCCCGACCAGGGAGACTGAGATGACCAACGGCCACCGCATCGTCGTTCTCGGCGCCGGCTACACCGGTATGTTCACCGCCATCCGGCTGGCCCACCGCACCCGCCGGACCGGCGTGGAGATCACCCTGATCAACCCGTTGAGCCGGTTCGTCGAGCGGCTGCGGATGCACCAGATCGCCACCGGGCAGAAGCTGGCCGACCACCAGATCCCCAGCCTGCTCGCCGGTACGGGCGTCAGGTTCGTCCAGGGCACCGCCACCGCCATCGATCCCGAGGCTCGGCGGATCACCGTCGACGACGCCATGTCCCTCGGGTACGACACGCTCGTCTACGCGCTGGGCAGCTCGACCGACACCGGCAAGGTCCCCGGCGCCGACACCCATGCGTTCACCCTCAACAGCCCCGAGATCGCCGGCCGGTTCGCCGCGCGGCTCACCGAGGTCGCCGAGGCCGGCGGCACGGTCACTGTCTGCGGCGGCGGCCTGACCGGCATCGAGGCGGTCACCGAGATCGCCGAGAGCCACCCCGGTCTGGATGTCACGCTGATCAGCCTGGCGGAGCCCGGCAGCATGATGGGTGCCAAGGCCCGCGCCTACCTCTACCGCGCGATGGGCCGCCTCGGCATCACCCTCGAGACAGGCGCCCGTGTCACCAAGGTGCTGACCGACGCCGTCCAGTTGGCCGACGGCCGGACCATCCGCTCCGACGCCTGTCTGTGGACCGCCGGCGTCAGAGTGTCGCCGCTCGCCGCGGACGCCGGGATCGCCACCGACGACCGCGGCCTGATCCTGGTCGACGCCACGCTGCGGTCGGTGTCCCATCCGGAGATCCACGCCATCGGTGACGCCGCCGCCGTCCGCCTGGCCTGGGGACAGATCCACGGCACCTGCCAGAGCGGTCTGCCCACCGCCCAGTACACCGCCGACACCATCGCGCGCCTGGTGCGCGGCAAGGCCGTCAAGCCGTTCCGCTTCGGCTACTTCCACCAGCCGGTCAGCCTCGGCCGCCGAGACGCCGTCATCCAGTTCACCAAGGCCGACGAGACCCCCCGCCGCCAGTACCTCGCCGGCCGCAGCGCCGTCGCGTACAAGGAGATGGTCAGTGGCAGCCCTCTCACGACCTACCGCTTCAGCAAGCGCATGAACGTCACCACCCTCGTCTCCAAGGGCGGCCGTGCCACTCGCAGGCCTGCGGCATGACGTGCGCCACGACTCCCGGCGCCGTGATCCACACCTTGCTGCCCAGCTCGCGGCCCGGGCACTATGAGCCGGTGATCGACACCAGCACCGGGCAGGACCCGTACCTCGAACACCGCAGGCTGCTGTTCGCCACCGCCTACCGCATGCTGGGCAGCGTCACCGACGCCGAGGACGTCCTGCAGGACGCCTGGCTGTGCTGGAGCACCACGGACCGCGACACGATCCGCCACCCCAAGGCCTACCTGGTGCGCACGGTCACCAACCTCTCCTTGAACCGCCTCACCTCCGTGCGGGCCACCCGCGAGACCTACGTGGGCCCGTGGCTCCCCGAACCCCTGCTGACCTCCCCGGACATCGCCTCGGAGGCCGAGTTGGCCGACTCCGTGTCCACCGCCCTGCTCGTCGTCCTGGAAACCCTCACCCCCGTCGAACGCGCCGTCTTCCTGCTCCGCGAAGTCTTCGGCTACTCGCACACCGAGATCGCCGAGACCCTCGAACGCCCCGAGCCGACAGTCCGCCAGATCGCCCACCGCGCCCGCGAGCACGTCCAAGCCCGCCGGCCTCGCTTCGACGCCGACCCCACCCAGCGCCGGCAGATCACCGCCCAGTTCCTCAAGGCCTGCTCGGGCGGCGACCTGAACGCCGTCATGGAACTGCTCGCTCCCGACGTGACCGCCTGGTCCGACGGCGGCGGCAAGGTCACCGCAGCCCGTCGCCCCCTCCACGGCACCGACCACGTCGCACGCTGGCTCCTGGGCTTCCTGGCCAAGCCAGAACTGGCCGCCCTGACCATGGAACCGGCCGTCATCAACGGCGAACTCGGCATCCTGGCCGCCCTCGACGGGCACACCGTCGGCGCCCTCACCTTCGACGTCGGTGACGGCCGCATCCACAACCTGCGCTTCCAGGTCAACCCGGACAAGCTCAGCGGCCTGACCCCAGACAACAGCTTCGCCCATTCCGAAGCGTTCAATCCTGCTGCAATTCCGCCAGGACCCGGCACTGCGGCGATTCGTCCTGGACCGCCGCAGCACTCGCTTGCAGCCCTCGACAAAGCTGAATAGCTCCGATGCCTTCACCGGCAGACGATTCCGCCCCCGTTGACCAGGGCGAACGCAGCCCATCGGCCGACTTCATAGCTCTGCCTGGAGTTCCGTGAATGTCCAGGTCGGGGGTCATGCGCTGGAACGCGTCGGCAGGGCAGGGGCAGGAGGTAGTGGCTGGTGACGTAGTAGGTCTCGATGCCGAGCCGCAGCATGCGCCGGCCGTTCTCGAGGTCGCATTCCCTCATCTTCTTGCCGCGCTCGACGAGGTGCTCCGCGCCCCAGTGTTGACGAGGATGTCCAGCCGCCCGTGTTCCCGGTCAATGCGCTCGGCCAGCGCCTGCACCTGGTCCGCCTGGAGGTGATCGGCCACGACGGGATGCGCTCGCCGCCGGCGGCGGTGACCGGCTCGGCGGTCTCCTCGAAGGTCTCAGCCGGTCGGCCCGACTCGCCGGCCTTGCCGCGGGTGGTGCGGCCGGTCACGTGGACGGTGGCCCCGGCCCGGCCGAGCTCGACGGCGATCGCCGGGCTCCGCCGCGACGCCCCCGTGACCAGCGCCACCTTCCCCGCCAGCGCCTCACCTTCGGCATGATTCATGTGGGTCATTCCTTGTCTCAAAGCATCGTGATCGGAGCACGGCCCGTACCCCGACGTGTCAATCCCGTCCGGATCCGCTGCTACTACGGCCTGCGCGGACCAGGCGCGTGTTTCACCCGTTCCTGCCGGTGGCGCTGATACAGAAAGGCTGGCCGGAGGGGTCGAGCAGTACGGTCCAGTGCTTGCCGCCAGGCTGGTGGGCGGCTTGGTGGCGCCGAGGCCGACCAGACGCCGCTCGGCGGCCTCCACGTCGTCGAAGGCCAGGTCGAGGTGGAGGACGAGCTCGTCCTCGGCCCGTTCGGCGCCTTGAAGGACTCAGCGGTGTAGAAGACCTGCCTGGTGGCGCCATCGCTGGCGGGCGGAAAGGCTGCGGGCACGGCGCAGCGAGACCGAGGCGCAGCGCTCGACGTGTGTCGCGCTCAACACGGCTGCACGGCAGTACCTGGCGGTCTCACCGACCAGTTCCCTGCGCTCGGCGGCACCGAGGACCCGGGACAGATACGGCGCCGGCTCGCCGAGGCCCGCGATCTGCACCGGGAGGTCCACGCGGAGGCACAGCTGCGGTTGCCGGAGCGGGTCATCGGCGTCGCAAGCGAGGTCAGCCACGGCCTGGGCACGCTGTACGGCAGGCTGCGGCGCCTCGGCGACGGGACACCGCGCCCCGATGACTCACCGGCCGCCGCGAAGGCAGACATCGACGCACTGTGGGACCGGCTGCGCACATTGCGGCGGGAGATGAGGGAAGAACTGGGAGCAGCAGACAGAGACGCTCGGCAGGTTGAGGGGGAATGTGACCGACGCGGAGATCGAGGAGAGCGGGGGCGTCCGGGCGCTGCGCGCCTGGGTGATGGCGGCCACCAAGCGGGCGCTGCGGCTGTACCATCCGGGCTCCCCCGCCGCCGACCCGAATGTGTACGACAGCTCGATCGCCGAACTCGAAGAGCTGATACGGCTGCTGGAGCACGACGCGGAACTGCGTGCCACGGTGACGGTCCAGCTCGGCTCCGTCCTCACGATGCGTCACCTCGCCAGAGGCGGCGTGCTGCAGGACCGGGAGCGCGCCCGGCTGCTGCTGCGGGAGGCCCGGGACTCTTCCACGGCGACCGGGGCGGCGACGGACGCGGACGATCGACCGTGGGCTGCGATGTCTCTTCTCTCCCTCGTGCTGCCCTTGCCGAAGACGCGCCTTGCCGACAATCGGCCACCCGCTTTGTCCGGCCTGCTCGACTGGCACACCGAGCTGGGGCCGGCGGGGATGGCGGACGCCGTGTTCGAGATACGGGAGCTGCTGGCCGAGGTCGAGGACCTGCCGGAGCGGCACGCGGAGCTGCGGCGGACGAGCATCATGCTCGCACAGCTGGCCGGGCCCGGCTCGCCTGTCCACGCCATGCGCCGGTTCATGGACGCGACGTCCGGCGAATTCGCGCATGGGGACGATTTTCAGCGGGTGACGGACATGTTCTCGGGCCTTGCCGACGCGCAGGCGGGGCCGGACCCCGTCCCTCGCAGGGAGACCCCCGCCACGCCTGATCCGGCCCCCAGTGACACCGAGTCGTTCGTCGCCCTGAACGCCGTCGTCCCTTCAGTGTTCGAGGCGATGGAAGCGGCGCAGAGCGGCGATCCGGAAGCCCTCGACCGGGCGCTGGGCCGACTGCGGGACGCGCACCGGCGGATGCCGCCCGGCCATGAGATGGGACCCCAGATCGAGATGGTCACCGCCGCCAGGCTCCAGCTGAGCAATACGGTCGGCGGAAGCCTCCACGACCAGGCGCTCGGCCGTACCTCCATGGAGTTGCGGGGCGAGCTGACCGGGGTCTTCACACCGGACCCCACACATCCGGTGGACCGCGAACTCGCCGTCATGCTGCGCGTGCTGCCCCTCACCATGCGGCTCCGTGCGGCCCACGAGTCGGAGGACATCGAGACCGTGCGCGCCGTGCATGCCGAACTCGTCGCACTCGAAGCGGAGACCCCGCGGGAACACAAGCTCCGTTATGTCGTCATGGGGGGTCTCGCCCAGTCCTGCATCACGCTCGGCATGCTGACGGACGACGGCGACATGGCGCTTCGCGGCGCCGACTACTTCGAACAGACCTCCGCGGCGGCGGACTCGCTGCCTCCGTTCCTCAAGCAATGGATGGACCAGGCCGGCCTCGCCACCGACGCCCTGCGCGCCAGCGTCACTCACGACGCGACGCTTCTCCCGGAGCACACCCCCTGCCTCCTGACGCACCGAGGGGGCCGCAGTGGGCCTCCACGATGTCTCAGCCCCTTGAGTACAGCCTCACGCACGACCCGTCGAAACTCGACCCGCTCATCGGTGAACTGGAGAAGATCCGCGACGAGATACGGCAGGGCCGGCAACCCTGGTTCGCCGCCGACGCCCTGTGGCAGCTGGCGGTGGCCTACGGTGCCAACTGGCACCACACCGAGGACGCGACCGCTCAGGCCGCGGGCACGGTGCCCCGGCTCCTCGACCGGCCGTGGCACGAACAACCCGGCGCTCAGGGGCCGTTGGTGGTCCTGAGTGCCCGCGAGACCGGCCTCGGCACCCGTGACCACGACGAGGCCTGGACCCTGACGACAGCCTTCGTCTCGGGTGGGGCACGCAACGTGGTGGGATCGCGCTGGACCGCTCAGGACGGGGCCTCGATCGCCTTCCGCGTCTCCTCATCTCCGAGCGCCCACAACTCAAAGAGCTCCGGAAAAAGCGCTGCCAACCGCCTCCATCCAGCGTGATCGAGCTGCCGCGCCACTCGCGTACCGCTTCATGTTGGCGATCAGCACCCGAAAGCGGTGTTTCCTCAGTCCGTCGACAGCGCCTCGAGAAGCTCGCCGACCTTCGGGTCGGGCAGGGCGCGCGCGACGTCTGCCTGGGAAACCATTCCGACGAGGTCGTGGCCGTCGATGACGGGCAGCCGACGTACCTTGTGTTCGGTCATGGTGTGAAGAATCTCGTCCGCGCGGTCGTCCGCCCCGATCGTCACGGCCTCTCCTTGTGCCAGCTCGCCGGCCTTGGTGGAGGACGGGTCCTTGCCCGCGCCGAGTACCTTGACGACGATGTCGCGATCGGTGAGCACGCCCTTCAGTTTGTTGTCGGTACCGCAGATCGGCAGTGCGCCGACGCTGAGTTCGGTCATTTTCTCCGCGGCCTTGAGCACCGTCTCCTCGGAACCGATGCACTCTGCGCCACTAGTCATGATTTCTCGTGCTGTGGTCATGATGTGATTCCCCTTGTCGGGTGGGGCCCGGGCCGGCGATGCCGAGCCGGGCTCCGATTGGCCTTCACAAGGGCGCGTGCCCAGCAGCTTGATCGTCTAACGGGAGCTACGCACCCGCCTCGTCGATACCCTCAGTGACCAGGGGCTGTCTGTTCGACAGCGCGCCGGTCGACCCCGTCGTGTGCACCCAAGGTCTGGCACACGTGCGCGATGTCCAGTGCGAGTGGCACCGGGAATCGGGTGCGGATCTTCCCAGGTTCCCGGTGTGAGCAGGCGAGGCCGGCGAAGTCGCGTGGGCGGGCCGCCGGATCCGTTCCCGTCAGGACGCCGATCTCGCGGGCGCGTGCTGCTGTGTGCTGCCAGTCCTCGGCGCCGGCCGGGACGATCGACTCGGTGCCGTGATTGACCAGCAGGATCCGGATCTCGTCGTACGGGTCGGTCGCGTCCAGGTACGTTTCGCCCCCGGCAGGGAAGGTCTGGGTTCCTTCCGAGCACCGCCCAGTACGGCACCGAAGCGGTACGCAGTGCGAGCCAGGGGTCGAGCAGGAGGAACGGCTCGACCAGGAGGCGGCCCGCAGGCAGGTCCGGTCCGTGTACCAGGCACGGTAGAGATCGGCGGCTGCCGGACTGAGCAGCTGGGGCGTGTCGAAGCCCAGGACTTCGAGGCCGAGGCCATGCCGACCGGCAAACGCGGCGTCCTCGTCGAGGAGACTCGGCTCCAGCCCCCACTCTGCCTCCGGACTCTCGCCGTCGGCCGGGGACGGATCCCACCGGAGCCGCCGACCAACTGGACCAGTTCCTCCGGCCGTCGGTAGGGCACCATGTGGCCACTTCCGGGTACCACGGCCAGCCTCCCCGTCGGAAGCAGGCGGGTGACCTCCTCAGCCCATTCCTGGGGCACGAACCGGTCCTCGGCCCCGCGCACGACCAGCGTAAGCACACTCACGTACGGGAGGTCCTCGATGCGATCGCGCAGCGACTCCGCGAAGGAGCCGGCCACGTGACGTACCCGGCATTGACGTGGTCGGCGAGGTTGAGCGGCGCCATCGAAGCCCGCTCATGGTCGCTCAGGTCTCCTCCTGCATGCGGATCGCGGTGTCACGGGCTTGGCGTGTGAGAGAGCGTCATGGGGGCTGGTGTTCCTTGCGCCCGGCTCGCTGCATCGCTGCCTGTTCCCTCATCGGTCGTTGCACCGCGGGCTGCACCGGCCCATGCGTCCGTCATTCCGGGTCCCCGACCGTGGCGGGGGCGGCTGGTCCAGAGCGGCGGTCCTCGGCCAGTGAAGAGATCAGGGGTGCGATGGCGTGCCCGAGGAGAGTCGCGGTGGTGATCGCGCTGAGGGTGATGGCCCAGGCGACGGGGCCGAGCGGGGTGCTGCCGAAGAACTGGCTGATACCGGGGATCTGGATGATGGCGACGAGGACGGCCGCGGAGCCGAGTCCGGCGACAAGGACGTTGCGGTCCGTGCCGCCTGTGGTGAGGGTCTGGGCCAGTTGGGTGCCTACTACGGCGGCCAGGGCGACGGTGGAGGCACGCCGGGCTCGGCCCGTGAGGCGGGCCGCGGCCCAGGCCAGGCCGGCGCCGGTGGCGGTGATGACGCCGCGCAGCATCATTTCCTGGGTGAGTGCGGTGCCCAGCGAGCGGCGAGGTCCCTCCGCGAGAAGGCGCTCGCCGGTCTGTCCGGACGGCTCGCGCACCGCGATGGCCAGCGAGGGCGCGAGGTCGGTGAGGAGGTTCACGAGCATGATTTGGCGCGCGTTCAGCGGGGTGGCGCCGGTGATTGCGGAGGTGAGGACGCTGAAGGTGACTTCGCCGAGGTTTCCTCCGATGAGGATGGCGAGCGCCGCGCGGACGGAGGTCCACATGGCCCGGCCCTCCATGAGGGCGGAGACGATGGTCTCCAGCCTGTCATCGGTGACGACAAGGTCCGCAGCCGCCGTCGCGGCCGGGGTTCCTCGCCGTCCGAGTGCGATACCGACGTCGGCGAGCCGGATTGCGGGAGCGTCGTTGGCTCCGTCGCCGGTCATGGCCACGACGCGGCCGAGGCGCTGGTAGGCCTGGACGATCCTGACCTTGTGGCTGGGGCTGCAGCGGGCGATGACGTCGACGGTGGGCAGCAGCTCGTCCAGGGCGTCATCATCCAGTTCGTCGATCTCCGGCCCGGTGCACACCTTGGGCTCCGCGACGTCGCTGATCGTGGAGGCGATGGCGTCGGCAGTGGCCGGGTGATCGCCGGTGAGCATGACGGTGTGCACGCCGGCTTCGTGCAGTCGTGCCGTCGCGGGTGCGGCGCTCTTGCGTACCGGGTCGGCGAGCGTGAGGAAGCCGAGGAAGACCAGCCCCTCTACGGCTTCGTCGGTGAGTTCTTCGCCCGGCTCCATGCGGCGTTCCGCCACCGCCAGGACCCTTCGCCCCACCGCCGCGAGTTCCTCGGCTGCTCTGGCGAGGGCTCTCCTGGAGGTGTCGTCGAGAGCCACGGCGCCGTGCGGCTGCCGACGCCGGGTGCATCGGCTGACGACGTTCTCCGGCGCTCCCTTCACGCTGAGCAGGACACCGCCGCCGGTATGGCCGACCGTTGCATGGAAGGCCCGGGCCGGCTCGAAGGGGAGGGCGTCGGTGCGGCGCCAACGTGGGGCCCCCGTGCGCGTGGTGACGCCGGCACGGCGAGCGCCGTCGACGATCGCCCGGTCGGTCCGGTGGGCCATCGGTTCGGCCTGGCGGGCAGGCGGAGTGGCGCGCAGCGAGGCGGCCAGGACTTCCTTTCCGCGGGTGTCGAGCCGGTCGAGGGCAGCGGCTCTGTCACCATCGCTGACGCCGGTGAGCTCCAGAGTGCCTTCGGTCAGGGTGCCCGTCTTGTCGAAACAGAGGATGTCGGCGCGGCCGAGCGCCTCGATGGTGCGTGGGTTGCGTACGAGGGCGCCCACGTCGGCCAGGCGGCGTGCGGCTGCCAGTTGGGCTGCGTTGACCAGGAAGGGCAAGCCTTCGGGTACGGAGGCGACGGCCAGATTGACAGCGGAGGAGAGATTCTCGGTCAGGGGGCGGCCGTGGAGCAGCCCGGAGAGGGAGACTGCTACGGCGGACCCCAGGGCGATGGGCACGCTGGCGCGGGTAAGGGAGGACAGCCGGGCTTCCACGCCTGTTTCCGGTGCGGCCTGGCGGGCGGTGGCGAGACTGCGGCCCGCTTCCGTCGCCGAGCCGGTCGCCACGACGACGGCAACGGCCCGCCCTGCGGAGATGGTGGTGCCCTCGTAGAGCATCGAACGGCGACCGGTGATGTGTGCCGCGACCACGGGTGCCGGATCCTTGGTCACCGCGAGTGACTCCCCTGTGAGGGAGGATTCATCGACCTCGAGGCCTTCCGCCTTCAGCAGGCGGCAGTCCGCGGGCACGACATCCTCGGGTCTCAGAGAGACGACATCGCCGGGAACCAGATCACCAGAGGTGACCAGGCGCTCCCGCCCGTCGCGTCGCACACGCGCTCCGATGGCCGACTGCGCGAAAAGCTGGGCCAGCGCGCGATCGGTCCTCACTCGCTGGAATCCGCCGACCAGAGCGGAAACGGCGGTGATGGCGGCGACCAGGGCGGCATCGGTCCGGGACCCCACGGCCGCGGCGAGGGCGGCGCCCGCGGCGAGGATCGGGGTGAGCGGATTGGACAGTTCTTCGACGAACGCGTACGGCAAGGTCAGCTTCGCCGGCTCGCCTGCGTGCGCCTCGGCGGTACGAGCGGCCGCCTCCTGCGCGGTGAGGCCTTCCGGGCGGGTACGCAGCCGTTCCATGACACGGTCAGCCGGCATGAGGTGCCAGGGAACGGTGGTCACCGGCGGGGCGAGGGGACGGCTCAGCAATTGCCGGGCCCGCCAGGCACCCAGGCAGAACGCCACAGCCCCGGCCGTGTTGCTCACCGCCAGCACACGGGCGGTCGCTCGCCAGGCCGGTGCCTGCAGCGCGGCCACAGCGCCGACCCCACTGCCGCCAGCGGCCAGGTAGTGGCTGTCGCGGTCCACCACCGCGGCCGCTCCGACCGCGTCGACGATCAGGCCCGCGGCCTCGAGATCGGCCCCGACCAGAACATGGGCCCCCCAGGGGGTGTGCTCCTCCTCGCGGTGCACGCCGATCGCACAGTCGGCCGCCCCCAGCGCCCGGCGATTGCCGGAGATCAGCAGGACGACCGCTCCGTCGGCCTGCAGATCCCTCACCGAGGCCGCCAAGCCGTCGCCCGCCGGCACCACGGCATCGGCGAAGGTGAGGCCGGGGCTTTCCCGATCGGACGCCACCACCACCCGTGCCCCCGCCCGTCGCGCGGCCGCGGCCACGGCTTCGGCACCAGGAGCCGACTGAGTGCCCAGCCCCGCCACTGCCTGCAGCCGGCGCCCGTGCGCCAGACCCAGCATCTTCTCGCTACCGTGCCGCCGAAGCCGTTTCGCCGCCTTGTGCCCGGTCCGGCCCTCCAGGTCCAGCTCGTCCAGCGGTCCCAGCACCCAGTCGCCTTCGCGGCTGACAGCCCAAGGCGAATCGGCGTCGAAGAGCGAAAACAGCCGCTCGGACGCCTGCTCGGGATCAGCGCCCCCGAGCAGTTCCAGATCGATTGGCTCATACCGGTCGCCGCGCAGAGCCTCTTCCTCAAGGAGGATCGTGTCCACCTGACCCAGGCGCCGCAGCGCCGTGCGGTCCATCGTCACCACACCGCGCAGAGCCAGATACCGCCCCAGATTGGTGGCGAAGCCCTCACGTCCCGCGCCGGGTGCCTTCGGCACAGATGCCACAGCGACGGCGATCGCCTTGCGGATGCCGGCGAACGGCAGCGTGGCTGCACCGGCGGCAATGCCCGCCGCCATCGATCGCTCCGCGTACCGGTCGGCGCCGTCCTGAGGCGTCGGCCCGGCCCGGCCGACCGTGACCGCGTCGGCCGAGGCTTCCTCCGGGCCGCGGACGAGCCCGGTCTCACGCTCGCGCCACGTCGTGCGTTCCGCGCTCGCCTCCCGCCACACCGCCAGACGCTCCAGGACGTCCAGGGCAATCCCCCCGCCGCCTGTGGCCACACCCTGCACCAGGGCGCCGATCACGGGCAACAGGGAGTCGGCCTGCTCAGTCCCGCTGACGCCCTCGATCAGATGCCGAAGCCGCGGATGGTAGCGAACGGCGTCGATGCCGCCTGCGATCTCCGGCGGCAGCCCGAACCACGGAGCGAGCCGCCGAAGGGTCACCACAGCCAGCCCCAGCGTGTCCGCCACCAGAGCGGGCACCGCCGGGAACGGCGGACCCTCCGCCGGATGATGTGGCTCCGGCTGCCATTCGTCGAACGCTTCCGCATCCGCGGCGTGGTCGCCTTCCGCCTTCTCTACCAGGGCAACCAGGTCGCTCTCGGGCGGTGGAGACGAATCAACCGCGATGATCACCCGTTCCATGGGCGCGTTCACCCGCGCCCACAGCACTCCTGGATGCTCCTCGACCGCCCGCTCCACACGACGGGCGACGGCCGCGGCCCCGGGGCCGTGCACCCCGCAGACCGCGACATAGCAGCGCCCCGCAGTCCACCACACCTCACGGCGAGGCCCCTCAAGAAGACTCTCCGCCGCCCCCCAGACGGCCCGTGCACCGGTCGCCACACGGTGAACAACGCACGAGGCGATCGACCGCAGAAAGGGAGGCACCCCCAGAGGCGAGGCAGGTTCCGGCGGCATGAACCGTGCCTCCTCGCATCAGATCGGTCGGTGCGGACGAACCACAAGATGCAGTCTGATCGAAACCCATAAAACCGGCGACACGGGATAGACCCATGGATAAGGGGCGGGAACGACCTGCCGCCGGTGAGGCCCGGCGAGGCCACTGGGAACGGCGCCGCGCCTTCACACACGCTGCGCCTTCACACACGCTGCGCCTTCGCACAGGAGGGCGTCGCCGCAGCAGTGCCGTCCTCCGCAGGGCCTGGGCTGCCGGCCGTCACTCGGGGCAGCGACCGGCGCGACGGCTCTCCGTGTCGGCCGGCGGCAGAGGCGGCAGAATGGAAATGAACCACTTCATCCTCTTGAGTCGAAATGAGTGGTCGAGATGACCAGTACAGCTGAGACCGCGCCGCCGGCCGCGGCGCAGGAAGAGGAACGCAAGAAGGCTGAGCACGAGGGACAGGTTCTGCACATGCACACCGCCCATCGTGAGGTGCCCCTCCCTTACTTCACAGGGCAAGATCTGAAGGCCAACGTGCAGCAGATGACCTCGCGGCTGCCCGCGGTGCGGAGGAAGGACCTGCTCTTCTACGGCGGCCTGGGCGCCCTCACCGTCGCGGGTGCTCTCGAGTGGCCGATTGCGCTCGCCGTCGGCGGAGCCACATGGGTCGTACGCGGTAAGACAAAGGAAGAAGTGAAGGAAAGTGCTGAGGAGACGTCCGAGACGTCCGGTTCTGTCAAGCCGGACGAACCGTAGAGACCAGACCAGCCGACTTTCACCCGCGTGCACTCCGGACTGACCTGAGGCCAGCTGTCCATCGGCCGCGATCACGACATTGTCGTGGATTCTGGACAGTGTCAATTTTGGGTAGGGCTGACGCATTCCGTGACGACGTCGCGGAGGCTGCCGGGCCGCTCCAGGAGTTCTCGTTGCACACGGGCTCCAGTGCCTGCGGCCAGGAGTGCGCTGACCGCTCCCCGGACGAGTGGCAGGTCACCCGCCTCGCTGAGCGTCCTGTACATGGTCCAGGAGCGCGTGCACCACGGTACGTGCGGGTGCGGTCAGTGGGTGGAGCAGTTGCTGGTCAAGGGCGTACCGGCCGGCCTGCCAGGCGGCCATCCGCAGCACAGTCACCCTGTGAGGGGCCGGTGCCAGGCCTTCGTTCCACTCACGGGAGGCCGTTTCTACAAGGCCGCGGGCCAGAGCGGCGAGCAAAACGGGGGTAAACGGGTCAAGGCAGACGTCGGCCGCTCGGATTTCGACGGTGGGGTAGCGGTGGGACAGTCGGGCGTCAAAATAGACCATGCCGGTCCGCCTCACGAGAGGCGACAGCCAGGAGTGCTGTGGACAGATCCCGGGGTTCACCCGTTCGCTCATCCACCAGGCACAGCCGAACATGCCCCACGATTGTGGCGCCGTAATCGCTCCTCGTCGGCGTGCGGGGCAACGTTCGCCGTGTTGGTGGCGTGGAGCGAAAATCGGTGAGCCGACCCGGCTGAATCTGCCACGATCACCGGATGGGCGCATTGGATGCAGTGGCAGGCAGGGTTGCTGGCGGGGACACCGTTGAGTTCCGGCCGAGCGGCTCATCGATGGTCCCGTTGATACGCAGTCGGCAACTGGTGGCTGTCGCTCCGGTCGACCCGCCAAAGCTGGCAGTCGGGGACATCGTCCTTGCCCGTGTCGCCGGCACCGTGTACTTGCATTTGGTGTCGTCCCTCGATCCAGCCAAGAAGCGGGTGCAGATCAGCAACAATCGGGGCCACATCAACGGCTGGACCAGTCACGACCGCGTCTTCGGTATCTGTGTGGCGGTTGACGGGGTCCCACGGGCCGGTGCCGCAGTCAAGGTTCTGACAGCCGAGCCGAACGACCGGCCCTGAACAGGGAGAAGAACAGACAGCGCCCGCTCTGCCGTGATCTGACGCTCCACCGGTACGACCTGGCGGCGGGCCTCGATGGTGCTGTTATCCGCACAGGCATGCCCGTGGTGACCGACATGTGTGCTCGATGTCGAAGCGGCGCAGGAACGACTGTCAGCAGCGGTCGACGTCTCAGGCACGCGTACAACTCGGTCCGGAAGCATGACAGTTGTCCGATCACGTCCTGCGAGGCACTCGCTCACGGCACACTCATCACCACGGCCTTCCTGCTGAACGGTGCATCTGTGACGGAGCACAGCATCAGTGGAAGGCCGTTCCCACGTGTCCTGAACTGGGTAAACCCCACTCACGTGTGAAGACCCCCAACGAGCAGGTCAACGGCCGATGGCGCGTGCTCGTGCCGTCTCAGCGTCGGCTCGCCTCGTTGGGCGACCCGGTGAATCCTGTGAAGGTGCCCGCTGGTGCAAGGTGGTGGGAAATAGGCTTGGTGCCGCGGTCGTCGGGCACGGATCGGCTGCGCCCGTGCTATCGCCATTGACGGGAGCCAGGATGGGCTATTTAGACGGCATAGAACCACGCCTCAGGGAGGCGTTGGAGCTTCGCAAACTCTCCCTCCACGAGCGGGCAGACAGGAGGGGTTACTTCGACGTGTACTGGGATGACGGCATCAAGAGCGCTCCAGACGACCCCGGACTCCCTGTCGGGTTTCTGAACGTGTCCGCCCACCCTTCCGGCTTCATGCAGCGCAAGGTCGAGTTCTGGTGGGTCAGCGTTTCCAGTCCCGTGGTCCACGAGGTCGCGAGCAGGCTTCCTAACATCAACGAAGCCATCAGCGTTTTCCTCGTCCATCTCCCCAACCGATACTCCTGAACCAACCACTGGCGGTGCACTTGAGAGCCTGTTCCTGCACTGCACCCCCGGAAGACGCGGGCTCAGTAGCCTGGTACGAGGCAGGCAGTAAGCCAAGGTCACCGTCATCGCTTTGAGATCGATCAAGCTGCCGGACTCCTGGGAGGCCCCGGTCGGCGGTGGTACGGACCGACGTCACGGTGTTCGCCGCTTCGTTGACCCGTGCCTCACCAGCAGCAGCGACTCCCGTTCGGGGAACGGTCTCTGTGGCCGTTCCCGAACGCCTTCCCAACGTCCCCATCTCGGTCTTACGCCTCCTGAACTGCTAATACGGGGTTCAGAAACAGGGACTCAGCTTGTTCTTCAACCTCTGTCCGGTCAGCTGAGCGTGTCCAGGCCGACGAGGAGCTGGGCAACGCCGAGGCCCGCGGTGAGGTACTCCTCGAAGGTCCGGTTGTTCAGGGCAGAGGGGGATCGCTTGTTCCGGATGGTCTCGATAGCTGTCGTTGCCGTCCACCCCAGCTCGATGAGAGTCTGGGACACGACGAGGCCCGAGCGGTTGTAGCCGGCGTTGCAGCGGACCAGGACGGTGCGCCCGGCCCGGACGGCTTCGGCGGCGGTGCGGGCCAGCTGCTGGACTGTGTGGATCTGCTCGGCGGTGAGCGGGCTGTCAGGGAGCTCGGCGACCAGGTGGTCGATGCCCGGACCGGGTCCGTGGCCGGGACGGATGAACAAGCTGATGACCAGCTCGAACTCCTTGCAGACGACTGCTGCACGATTGTCGCCCAAGGCGTCGGTCCAGTGGTGACCGCCCATCCACAGCCCTGCTGTGATCTCGTTCCAGGGGGCATCAGGCTCGGGCGCCCCGCGGTCCTTCTGGCGTGTCTTCAACTTGGCTCCCCCTCCACATAGGCGAGGCAGAAAGCTCCGGGCCCGTATTCCACGGCTCGAACGGTCCGTCGAACTTTCTCCCCCATCTGGGATTCACCGGACACGTAAGCGGCCTTCGCCTGATTCTGTGCGCCGACCAAGGATTGCACCGAGCCAGTACGAAGACCGTAGGAATGAGCGTGCCCCAACTTGCTGCCCAGCGGAAAGCGTTCGCGGAAGCGTCACGCTTCCGGAGCCACTTCTATGCGTCTTTGACCGCACGGCGTGACGAACTGTTCGAGCTGATGGACGCGCTCCTCTACGCGGACGGCCCAGTAACGGCGCCGGTGGACCTCATGCTGCTGGCCGAGTCACCGCCGCGGGCACGGCGCCCTCTACGACGCTCTCAACCGCGGCCGTATCGACGTCGGCAGGCTGCGACGGGCACTGGCCGCGCTGCCCCAGCCGAAGGCTGCCCGCCACCGGCTGGTCCTGGCCGTGGACGTCAGCAATTGGCTGCGGCCTGACGCCGAGTGCAGCCCGGATCGGCTGGTCTGCCACACGTTCAGCCGCACCAAGACCAGCACCTGATGATCCGGCCTCACTCGTTCGTTCGTTGCCGCGCTCGAATCGGGGCGGACTTCGTGGTGCCAGTTGCTGGACGCGGTCCGGCTTGGATCCTAGGACGACGTCGCTGAGGTCACAGCCGCCCAGGTACGCCGCGTGGTCGAGGACCTGATGGCCGGCGGCCAGTGGAGCCAGGGCAACGCCGACATCATGGTCGTCTTCGACGCGGGATACGACGCCCCACGCATGGCATATCTGCTGGACGGGCTGCCGGTGGGGGTCCTGGGCCAGCTGCGGTCGGACCGTATGATGCGCAAGCTCGTGCCCAACCCCTGGATCTGCCCGCCGCAGGGCGGGCGTCCGCCGAAGCATGACAAGGTGTTCCACTTCGCCAAGCCGGAGACTTGGGGCGAGCCGCACGCGGCCACCACCCGGGTCACGGACCGGTACGGCACCGCCCAGACGATGGCCTGGGACCGCGTCCACCCTCGCCTCACCACCCGCTCGGCTTGGATTGATCACGACGGCGAACTCCGCATCATCGAGGGCACCCTGATCCGCCTGGAAGTGGACGACCGGCCCGGTGGCGGCGAGCCATTGCCCCTCTGGCTGTGGTCCACCCGGACTGGCATGAGCGGAGAGGACGTCGATCTGCGTTGGCAGGCGTTCCTCAGGCGCTTCGATCTGGAGCTCACCTTCCGGATGATCAACCAGACCCTCGGCTGGACCCGCCCGAAGACTCGCACCCCCAGAGGCCACCGACCGCTGGACGTGGCTGATCATCGCCGCCCACACCCAGATCAGGCTCGTCCGCCCGCTGGCCAAAGACCTCCGCCGCCCCTGGGAACGACCAGCGCAGCCCGGCCGGCTCACCCTGGCTCGAGTCCGCCGCGGGTTTCGGAACCTCCGCGCTCACTTGCCCTCCAATGTGTCCTGCGCGCCCAGCGCGCCCGCGGCCGCACGCGGCAAGGGCGGGCGGGGCGCGCAGGGCGGCAGGAATCAGGCCTGCGTCTCGGCGCTGCAGACCCAGTCGCCGTAGCGGACGCCGTCCTTCGAGCGGACGATGCAGACCCGGACCGGGTCGTTCTCGTTCAGGTCGTAGTCGCAGAACGAGTATCCGTCGGTCGTGTCGTTCTTGGTGGTCGTGTCGTAGCAGCCGGTCCGGTGATCCACCCAGCTCCACGCGTCGATGTTGACCTTCTGCCAGCGCTGGATCTTGGCCTGCACGGAGTAGCCGTCCGCGGACAGGTCCTTCACCCACAGCTCGTCGCCGTAGGTCTTGAAGGTCGCCGTGCCCCAGGTCCGGGAGATGGTCACATTGCTTCCGCTTGCAGAGGCCGAGCCCGCCATGCCCCCGACGATGATGACGCTCGCCGCGAGAGCCATACCAGCCTTTGCCGCCGTGCTGCGCTTCATCAAGCGTTCCCCCTGTAGATGTCGGGTCGTTACGAGTGCTAGATCAAAGCGTCGTCCTGGATCACCTGTCAACTACTTTGCGGACGTGGTGAGTTGAGGCGTGCACATGGCGAGAGGCGGATTCGACGCCTGCCTGGCGCGGGGGTGGGGGTCGGTGCAGGCGAGATCATCGCGTGTGGGGGCGGTATCCACCCAGGCGAGAGCGATTCTCCGGTACGGCGATGAGGCGCCCGGCCGGTGAAGGTCGGGTGTGCATGCGAGCCACGCCGGGCTGCCATGGATGGGCTTCAGTAAGATTCCGCGGTTTGCTCGCGGTCGGCGGCGGGCGGTGGGGACCTCTGGGCTGGCGACCCGACAGGGGCCATGGCCGACAGCTGTACGTGATGGACATCGTCTGGCTCGGCTGACCGCGATGCGATGGGTAGCGTGTCGCGGTGACCAACCTGGGCGAACGCACCGCCGCCGAACTCAAACAAGGCTGGTGCACCCTGCAACATGTCACCCTCAGCCCAAGCCGAATCGGCGACATCACCCGCGCCGCTCTCGTCCTCCACAGACACTGGGAGTGATCTTCACTGAGAAGACGCTACTGGCTGGCCCGTTCTTCCTTCCCAGGGCTCGGCGGACGAGCCGGCTAACGCGCCACGCGGTAGCGGAGGTAGACGACTCTCGAGCTGAAGGTGCGGGTCTCGACGAGTTCGAGATCCACCCGGCGCTCGCGCTGGGGAAAGAACGGAATGCCACCGCCAACCAGCACCGGGTAGACCATGGCCCGGTACTCGTCGATCAGACCCAACGCGGCCGCCTCGGCGGCGAGAGTCGCGCCGCCGATCGCGATGTCGCCCTCCCCCGGCTCGGCTCGCAACCGCTCGATCTCCTCCGCCAGGCCACCGGAGGCCAGGCGGGCATTGCCCTGCACCGCCGACAGCGTGGTCGAGAACACCACCTTCGGGAGCGGCTTCCAGAGCGCGGCCCACTCGAGCATGGAGTCGTCAAGCGATGGATCCTGGTCGGCGGTCTCCCAGTACAGCATCGTCTCGTACAGCCGTCGTCCCAACAGGTGGACGCCGACCTCTCGAATCTCGTCGATCCAGAAGCGAAAGACCTCCTCGTCGGGCGCCGTCCAGTCGAAGTCGCCGTCCGGCCCGACGATGTAGCCGTCAAGTGAGACGCTCATCGAATAGGTCACGCTGCGCATCAGAAGTCCTCCTCGGTAACGGGTTCGAGAGTACGACCGCTGGACGCCGCAGGACTCATCGCGGCTCGCGGGATCCCCTGGGCCGAGTAACCTCGCGAGATCATTTCGTTGAGAAAACCTCAGTGAGAGCATGACTCTGTCGGGGTCCTGGAAGGCCGGAGGGCATTCGGTGGTGCGCCATCCTCGTGGCCGCGGGATCGCCTCCCGGTCCAGGAAGTAATGGAGGGCGGTCGGTGGCCGCGGGCGGCGGTCCGTGTGAGGGGCAGCAGCCCCTGCGAGAACGCAACCGGCGCCTGCGCGAAGAGGTCCAGCGCCTCAACAGCGCCATCCGGCGCAGCCTCACCGCGCAGCCAGGAGCTGCAGATGGCCCGCTCCCTGATGGACGCGATCACCGAGGACTTCCGCCTGGAGGACCAGCACGACGCCTACCACCACGCCCTGGAACAAGTGGTGACCGCGCGGCTGGAAGGCCAGGAGCCGCCCCACGCCCCCACTGCCGTGCCAATCGAACCCGTCACTCCTCCCCCTCGTGAACGAGGGGGCTTCTCGCTGTGCCGGTCGGGCGTCGCGACGGACCAGCCCGGACCGTAGAACGTTGAGGGCCCACCGTGTCCGCGTGCGCCATGTGGCCGCAGGAGAGGCAGTGGAACTTCTCCCGTGTGGACCGGTTCTCCTTGGCGGTATGCCCGCCCCGGTCGCCTGCAGGGCGTGTGTCAGCGGGCCGGCAGCGAAGCAGCCATGCTGACGGTCTGCAACGTCGAGACCGTCAAGGCTTCCGTCGGGAGGGCCTCGAGACTGTCGGCTGCACCCCCGGCCGATCGCGCGGCATGGTGGCCGCCGATGACCCGTCTCAGTGAACGTGGACCAGTGAGGCCGTGACCTGCAGTGGTTCAGATCGAATGGGGCACAGGATGATCCCGTGGCAGAAAGGATCAAGCTATGAGCGGTCTGCCGGTTGAACTGCAAGACCTGATCCAGTCCGGACCGATAGCTCACCTGAGCACCGTCAACCCCGACGGGAGCCCACAGGTGACCGTCATCTGGATCGGGCTGGACGGCGACGAACTCGTCAGTGGTCATATGGCGCATCACGTGAAGCTGCGCAACATCGAGCGCGATCCGCGGGTCGTGTTGTCCTTCGACGCGCCGCGAGTGCCCGGCGTCTTCTTGAACGAGTACGCCACGTTGCGGGCGCGGGCCACCGTTCAGCCGAGCGACGCCGCATGGAGTCTGCTCAACCGCTTGGCAAAGATCTACATGGCCCCTGACGCCGAGTTCCCGGCTCCGAAGGGGCCCGGCTACATCGTGCGCTACTCCGTCGAGCGCATCGGCGGCGTTGGCCCCTGGGCGTCGGCCTCGCCCTGAGCTGCGGCCCTTCGGCGTGACCCCGGGGCCGCGAGTTCGAGCGCAATCGCGGTCAGAGCCAATTACATGATGGTCCACAGCCGGCCCCGAAGGAGAAGCTGATGGCGCGGCTCACTGACAAGGTACGCAGGCTGTTTGATGGCAAGAACTTCGCTGTACTGTCAACGCTCGAACCAAACGGCAAGCCGCACTCGACAGTGGTCTGGGTAAAGCGCGACGGAGATGACCTCTTGTTCGCGCTGCCCAAAAGCCGCCGCAAGACCGCCAACTTGAACCGGGACCGCGGGCGGCCGTGGTGATCTTCGATGCGGCCAATCCGTATGAGAGCGTCCAGGTTCAAGGCACCGCGTCCATCGAGGACGACCCGGACGGCGTGCTGATCGATGAGCTGTCGCACAAGTACACGGGCGGGCCGTACCCTGGGTTCGCCGGGCCGAACCCGCAATGGGTAGTCGCGAGGATCAAGGCCGACAAGGTCGCCACCAGCTGGCCGAACTCCACGGCCTGAGCAAGCTTGCATCCGCTGCCTTCCGGCATGGCTCAGTCATCCCGACGAACGCGACCAGTTCGTGCAGTTGCTCACCCGCCTGCTGGACCACCACACCCGGACCTCCTGAGCACGTATAGCGGCATCCGGCATCAACGCCGCCCGGGGCGCTGTTTCATAGGTGGTCATCTGTGAAACAGGCGGCCGTCCGGAGCTGCGTCTGAGCCCCGCATGACAAGGTAAGCGGTGTTTCGGCGCAGGTCAGGGGCTCAGTGCCCGGCGGCAGGCACGGTCGGCGCGGGGGCCGATCACCACGCTGCGATGGGTGCGACTACCTCAAGACCAACACCAACCTCATCGCTGTGAGACCGCTTACATTCCGGGCAGGCTCGGTCTCGACATCCCCGAGGCAGCCCGCACCGGCCGGTTCAACCGGGTGAAGGGCCGTCGCCGCCCAACCCTTGTATCGAGCATTTGACACAAGGCCCCATCGGCGGCATCTTGTACTCACTGCTCGATACAAACGTGCCTTGCGGCAAGCGGCGTCCGCTTCCGCTGGACGCAAGCCGTGCGGCCATCACCACTCATTGGGGGTCCCGTATGCTCGACACCGACCTGCCCGAATCCCGTCTCCGTGCCCGTGCCGATCGCTACGCCCGCTGGGCCGGTCTGGCCGTGGGTGTCGTGGCCGGACCGCTGTGGGCCACCACAGACATCACCGATTACCCCTTCAGCAGCTTCGACGCGGGCGTGCCCGTGGTGAGCTTCGTGACCGCTTTCGGCCTGTGCGCGGTGGGCGGCGTTCTGCTCGGCGACGCCCTCACCCCCCGCCCTCGGGAGGCGGTACGCACCGCCAGTCTCACCCCGCGCCGGGTCCGAGACCACGTGCCGCCCCGTATCACCGCTCTACTTCTCCTCCAGGCGGTACTCCTCGTCGCGCTGGTGGGCATCGGGGATGCCACAGCCACCCAAGACGCCATGGACCGGGCGATCCGCGCCATCACTGTCGGCTGCGACGGGACCGAACCACCCGTCATCCTCTGGCCCGGCATCTTCCACAGCCGCCAGATCCTCGGCTCTCTCGCCATCGGCACAGTCGCCTGCGCCTGGGCCCTGCGCCGTGTCGCCCACCGCGCGGGTGACGACCAGCAGCGCCGCGACCGCTCGTGGGCGATCACCGCAGCCTGGGGGGTGCTGGTCTCGACCCAGCTGCTGCTCGCCGTTTTGATGATCGCCACCGATCTGACGCGCAGGAACTGCGCCGGCATGATGGGCACCGTCACCTCCCTGGCCATCTACCCCCTCGGCCTGCTGGGCCTGTTCACCCTGGCATGGTCACTGTTCACCGTGGTGGTACCCCGGGCGGCCCGACGATGACCGCACTCGCCGTCCGCGTCGACACCACCAGCCCGGTACCGCCGTACGCGCAGATCCGCGCCCAGCTCGCCGCCCTGATCCTCACCAGCCAACTGGCCGAGGGCGAACGCCTGCCGACCGTGCGTCAGCTCGCTGCCGACCTGGGCCTGGCGCCGGGGACCGTGGCCCGCGCCTACCGAGAGCTGGAGGCCGCTGAGCTTATCCGCACCCGCCGTGGCGCAGGCTCCCGGGTCGCGGCGCTGCCATCCGAAGCGAAACACCCCGATCCGGACCAACTCGCCACGCTGGCACGGGACTTCACCTCTGCTGCCCGCGCACTGGGCGCCGGCAACGAAGCCATCCTGACCGCCGTGCAGAAGGCGCTGGACTAGGGCCAGTCGGCCGCCCGGGGCCGTCCTCCGTCGGCCCACTCGGCACGTCCTGGCCATTCCCGCCCACGTACGAAAGGAATCGCACACGTGAACGCGCGCGAGCAACTTGGCGAGGTGCTGGAGTTCGAGGAGTACGTCCGCACGCGGCATAACGCTCTGCTGCACAGCGCCCGGTGCCTGGTCCACGATCCGCTCGACGCTCAGGATCTGCTGCAGACCGCGCTCGCACGAACGTACCGCCACTGGGACCGCATAGCGGACAAGCAGCTCGCGGATGCCTACCTGCGCCGCGTCATGATCAACACGCGCACCGAGTGGTGGCGGGCCAGGAAACTGCAAGAGCTTCCCACCGAGCAACTGCCAGACGCGAGCGTCGAGGACTTCACCAAGCAGCACGCCGACCGCGCCCTGCTGATGGACATCATGAAGACGCTGGCGCCCCAGCAGCGCAGCGTCGTTGTGCTGCGGCACTGGGAGCAGATGTCCACGCAAGAGACGGCCGCTGCCCTCGGCATGTCGACCGGAACGGTCAAGAGCACTCTGCATCGGGGGCTCGCCCGGCTCCGGCAGGAACTGGAACGCCGCAACCTCGATTCTTTCTAGCCGGCGCAGCCACCGCGGCGGCTGACGGCTGACCACTGACGCGCAATGCGGCGCGGTGCCGGGCGAGACTCAAGGGCCGCACCGCTATCACGCCCCGCAAGTCCAAGCGGTGACCCGGGTCGTACGGTGGCCGAAGGAGCGCCGGCGGCCGCTTCCGGTGAGCCGCCACGGACGATCGCCGGACGTCTCCCGGATGCCGGACACAGCACTGGATGCAGGCAGGTGATTGAGCGTCAAACGCCGTTGTCAGTGCCTCCCCATAGAGTGAAGACATCACTCGGGGAGCCTCGAAGGGGGAGCACAAACGTGTCCGCAAACAAGATCCAGCACAAGGTGAATCACGTCGCGCTGGTGGTGGACTGTTCAGGTTCGATGCGTCCGCACCAGAGTCAACTCATCCGAGTTGTGGACGAGTTCGTGGCAGGGTTGAAGGCCGAGTCGGACAGCCTCGGCCACGAGACACGGATCAGCCTCTACTCCTTCGACCACAAGGTGGAGAACCTGGTCTGGGACATGGACGTGAAGCATCTGCCGTCCATGCGGGGGCTGTACCAGGTCAACAATGGCGCTACGGCCCTCATCGAGGCTTCTCTGAAGTCCCTGGACGACCTGGGCCATATTTGGGAGGAATACGGCGAGCACAGCTTCCTCCAGATCGTCGTGACGGACGGTGAGGAGAACGCCTCCGGCGGGGACAGGCGGCACGACGGCGACATGGCCATCCTCGGCCCCTGGCTCGACAAGATCACGGCGAAGATGAGCGGGCTTCCGGGCCACTGGACTTCCGCGATCCTCGTTCCGAACTCCCTGGCCAAGCGCACCGCCCAGAACTACGGTTTCCCGGCCGGGAACATCGCCATCTGGGATGCGGATTCCCAGAAGGGCGTCGAGGAGGCGATCGGCACCGTGCGCGCTGCCGCCACGAGCTTCCTCCGCGGGCGAGAGCAGGGGGTGCGCGGCACGAAGAACCTGTTCGCCGTCGGTCAGGACATATCAGTTGACGAGGTGCGGGCGAACCTCGAACCGATTCCGGCTGACAAGTACCGGCTCCTGAAAGTCGACAAGGAGGTCGAGATTCGCCCCTTCGTCAACTCGCATCCGGGCGTGACGTACGAACGTGGTTCGTGTTACTACCAGCTGGGCGCCCGGGCTCAGGTTCAGCAGAACAAGGAAGTCATCGTGGTCGAGAAGGACACTGACCGCGCCTATACGGGCGACGCGGCACGCAGCCTTTTGTTCGGTACGGATGTCCAGGGGACCGTCTCCGTGAAGGCGGGGAACAACCCCAAGTTGGAGGTGTACGTACAGAGTCGTTCGGTGAACAGGAAGCTCAAGCCGAAGACGCGTCTGCTCATCATGCTCTGAAATCAATGAGCGAAGAGCGGGGTGGTCCGGAAGCAGCCTGCTCCCATTGCTCGACACCGCCGTGAGCAACAGATGTCGCCCCGTGCGGTCACTGGCGGCACGCAGCGGCGCGAAGGCCGGGGGTTGTTCACAGACGCTGACAGCGACGTCTGCCCCGCATCCTGACGAAGTGGCTGCCCCTGGCACCCGCATCAGCCCAAGGTGGGCAGGAACGTTGTGCACGTTCATCGGGTCTGTCGCTGATCTTGTGACGACGTCTGGGCCGAGCCGCTACTGCTTCACTTCAGCGTGGGCATGAGCACCGGCTTCGCGGAGTTCGGCCACCAGGGCGGTGGCGACTTCTTCCGGCACGTTCTCGAGGACGGTTGCGGGTGGCTGGCTGACAAGCGGCTTGCAGTGCCTCAGGCTCAGCCCTGTCTGCCGGTGCAGCAGCTTCACGACCTCGATGGCCCGGGGACCGGCGTCTGTGAGAACTGCGGCGTGCGGTTGATCGTCGCAGATCAGCAAGAACGGTTCGCTCACCTTTCCGATCCCTCCATGCATCCGCCGATGGGCTGCAGCATATGGCGGGGCAAGGTAAGTCATGTTCTGAGGAGGATGCGGGTGCGGAGGAGATCGAGTCTCCGCCCAACACCAGCCCCAACCAGCGGGAGCCAACGCATAAAGCTCCACCCATCCCTGAACGGTTCAGGCCTCGTCCTCAACGCGCTCGTGCTGTTCAACACCCGCTACATGGACGCCGCCCTCACCCAGCTGCGCGCCAGCGGCTTCGAGGTCCGCGAAGAGGACGTCGCCCGCCTGTCCCCGTTCGTGCGCCACCACATCAATCTGCTGGGCCGCTACTCCTTCCAGCTCCCCGACCTGTACCTGTCGGGCGGAATGCGGCGGCTGCGCGACCGAGGCGCAACCGACGAGTCGTGACGTCAGCCCTGGCGTGTCGGCCCCGGTCCCAGCAGGGCTCGGCACCAGACCGGGGCACCTGCCGTGACCTTCGTGCCGAATGGGCGGCACGAAGGTCACGGCAGGGTCAGAATGCGGGGGCCCTGGTCGGTGATGGCGACGGTGTGCTCGATGTGGGCGGCCCGACTGCCGTCGGTGGTGCGCAGGGTCCAGCCGTCGGTGTCAGTGCGGTAGGTGTTCTGCCCGCCGGCCATGAGCATGGGCTCGAGGGCGAGTACCAGGCCGTGGCGGAGGGGGAAACCGCGACCGGGGCGGCCGCGGTTGGGGACGTGAGGGTCTTCATGCATGCGGCGGCCAATGCCGTGACCGCCGAAGTCGGCGGGCATGCCGCAGCCCGCCTTGCGGGCGACGGTGTCGATGGCGTGGGAGATGTCGCCGAGGCGGCTGCCGACCTGAGCGGCAGCGATCCCGGCGTCGAGGGCTTGTTGGGTGGCGTCGATCAGGTCGAGGTCCGTGGGTCGCGGAGTCCCGACCGTGAAGGTGATGGCCGCGTCACCGACCCAGCCGTCGAGCTGGGCGCCACAGTCGATGCTGACCAGGTCGCCGTCCCGCAGCCGGTAGCCGGTGGGGATGCCGTGCGACACGGCGTCGTTGACAGAGGTGCAGATCATGGCGGGGAAGGGGACCGGGGCGAAGGACGGCCGGTACCCGAGGAACGGGGAACCGGCCCCCGCCTCGGCCAGAACCGCGCGGGCCGCCTCGTCGAGTTCCTGCAAGGACACCCCGACGCCGGCTGCTTCTTGCACTGCGGCCAGGGTGCGGGCCACCACGCGCCCGGCTTCCCGCATCGCGTCCATCGCGGCATCGGTCTTGATCTCCACCATGTGCTGTAACTCTCCGCCTCAGCCCAGATCCAATACTTATACCGGTATTAGTATCACGGTCAGGGGTGAGGACTCCTTCGACTCCAGGGGCACGGGAGCGCGGCGAGCGGTTCGGCTCGCTGCTACGGCAGGCACGCGGCAGCCGGAGTATGGCGGAGGTCGCCACCGCGGCAGGGGTTCGGCCTCGGGGATCAATCGGGCAGCGGTCAGCGGTCAGGAACGATCTTGCTCACTAGGGCGCGCATCGGGTCGTGATCAATGAGCGGGTTCTCCCCTCGCGCTGATCTTCGATCCGGTAGATCGTCTTGCATGACATGTGCGCAACTGGCCGATGTGGAGTGGGAGTTCATCGAGCCGCACTTGCCGATCGGCGAGTACGGACCGTACCCGGTGCGGCTGCGGCAGCAGTTCGAGAAAGTGCTGTGGCGGTCCTGACGGGTGGGCAGTGGCGGGAGATGCCCACCGAGTTCGGTGCCTGGTCGACCGTCCACAACCGCTTCCGTCAACAGCGCGACGCCGGTGTCTTCGAGGCCCTGCTGGAGGGGCTGATAACCGAGGCCGCGAAGCGGGGCGAGGTGGACCTCTCGCTGGTCAGCGTCGACTCCACCACCGCCCGGCCCGTCGGCCGTCCCCGCACCCGCCCGGACGCGGTCGCCGGGGACAAGGCGTACTCGTCCCGCAGCAACCGCGCCCACCTGCGCAGGCGCGGCATCAAGGCCGTCATCACGGAGAGGCGGGACCATGCCGCCAACCGGAAGAGGAAGGACTGCAAAAGGGGGACGCCCCATCGACCACGACGCCGAGCTCCACAAGGAGAGGAACACCGTCGAGCGCCTGATCAACAAACTCAAGGCGTGGCGGGGCATCGCGACCCGCTACGACAAGACCCCGGAAGCTACCTCGCCGGGCTTCAGCTGCGCGCCTCGGTGATCTGGATCAAAGACCTCACCCGAACCAGAGCTGAGAGCCGCGCAGGTCATCGAGGGGCGTAGCTTGTCGGGATCGCAGGTGTGGGCTCTCGGCAGCTGCATTCCCGGATGTCGGGATTTCAGCGGCCCGCTGCCGCCCGGGGAGTGGGGATTGTGCGCCACCAACGCAGTGTCGCCCGCGAGCTCAGGCGAGGGCGGCGGCCAGCAGGGCGAATGCGGCGATGATGACGGCGACGCGGACGTAGTGGAAGCGGTCCCAGCGGTTCTGCTGCTCCTTCCAGTCGGCGGGCCGGTTCTCGGGGGTCCACGTCTTGCCCCGGTTGTTGATCGGGACGAGCAGCAGGATCGACATGATCACGCTGAGGATCAGCAGCGCGCCGGCGGTGACGACGAGGCCGGCGCCTGGGTGGCGCCATCCGGCGATGGCCCAGACCGCGACAAGGACGAGCGAGGTGATGTACCAGACCGGCATCACGGCGCCGAGCATCCGGCCCCCGTGGGCGCGGCCGAGTACGCCGCTGTCCTCCGGGAGGGCTTTGAGGATCGGGTTGATGACGAAGGCGACGGAGAACTCCACCCCCACCATCACGCCAACGACCACGGTGGTGACGACCTGGAGTGCGTTGAGCATGATGACCCCTCCTGGGATCTAGCTTTGATAGCCGATGTGGCAACGCTAGTACTGCTGCCGCTCGCTTGTCTAGCGGTGCTAGGATCGAAGCATGTCGGTACAGGAACGCAAGGAACGCGAACGGGCGGAGCGCGAACGCCTCATCGTGGCGACGGCCCGCGAACTCGCCGAGCAGCAGGGCTGGGACGCGGTCACCACCCGCCGGCTCGCTGAGCGCATCGAATACAGCCAGCCCGTCCTCTACAGCCACTTCCGCGGCAAGCGCGAGATCATCGGCGCCGTCGCCCTCGAAGGCGCCGCCGAGATGGCCGCGTTGCTGCGGGCCGCGGCCCGTGCCGCGGACGGCCCGCACGCCCGGGTCACTACCCTCGCCCGCGCCTACCTCGACTTCGCCGCACGCAACCCGGCGGTCTACGACGCGATGTTCCAGCTCGACGGCGGCCTGGCGTTCGCCAACGAGGACACCCCGGAGCCGCTGAAGGACGCCTTCGCCGCCCTGCTGGAGAGCCTCGAAGGGGTCGCCGGGGACGGCGTCCACCCGGGGCTGTTCACCGAGGTGTTCTGGGCGGCCCTGCACGGGCTGGCGACCCTGACCCGGGCGGGACGGCTGTCGCCGCAGGACACCGAGCAGCGGACGGAGCTGCTGGTGGACCGGCTCGCCATACTCTGACGCACCGTCCCGGCAGGCACACAGCCGGGGTCCTTGAGCCCCACTGCCTGCCCGCGGCATCGCTTCCGGTCACCCGCGCCCACACGGCGCGGCCTCAGATCGCCGGGCCCCGCACCCCCGACGGGCACCCGCCCCGGAAGCTGCGGAGTTCATTGATCACGACCCGATACGCGCGCTAGCACAGTGATCGCTCGCGCCGCCGATCTTCGGCCGGAAGGAAGGCGTGCCACAGCTGCGCACCGGGCGGTCGGACATGACAGAAACAGTGAGCTTCATCGGAGTGTGACCGAGGTTCCCCCGAGATGCAGGGGATGATGGCAGAGGGGCAGACAGTTCTCATGAGAGGGGCTCGTAACCGGGCCCTGACCTGCGAAATCGCAGCCTTCTGCAACGCGCCTCAGGCGGGCCGGGCGTCGGCTGCCGCCTCTACACGCCCGCGGGCCGCGGGACACCGCCCCACACCACGTGGGTTCCGCTGAACGTGGCGTCGTCGAAGGCCATGGTGCCCGCTCTGAGCGTGACGTCCTCGAAGTCCACCGTGCCGTCCCTGAACGTCGCATCGCCGAAGTCGACGGCGGCCCCGCTGAAAGTGGCTGCTCTGAACCTGACAGTGCCGCCGCCGAAATCAGCGTGGATGAACTTGACGCTGCCGTCGTTGAAGGTGGCGCCGCTGAAGCTGACGGTGCCGTTGCTGAACCTCCCCATGCTGAAGTCGGCGGTGGCCCTGCTGAACGTCGCGGAGATGAAGTCGACGGTGGCACCGCTGTACGTGGCGCCGCCGAAGTCGACGGTGCCGTCGCTGAACACGGCGTCGCCGAAGCTCACCTCGCCCCCGCGGAACGTCGCGGCGAGGAAGGAGACCTTGCCGGAGTTGAACGTGGCTCGGTGGAAACGGACGGTGCCGCAGAACGTCGCACCGTCGAACGTGACGGTGGCACCGCCGAACGCGGCGTCGGCGAAAGTGACCTTGCACCCGGACCAGAACGTGGCGTTGTCGAAGCGCACGGTACCTGCGTGAACGTCGCGCCGTGGAAGGTGACGGTGCCCTGGAAGCGACTGCCCGAGAAGTCGCCGCCGTCGAAGGTGGCGCCGGTGAAGTCGAAGGCGCACCTGCCCCAGGACGTGGGTGACTTGGGGTCCTGCAGGTGGTCGCAGATGACGCGGATGATGGTGTGGCGTACCTCGCGTTCGCCCTCCTTGTGGCCCGTCGCGGACGGGTCGGGCTCGTAGGGCATGCGGAGGTAGGCGCACAGGACGTCGATGCAGACCTGCCGCTGCTCGGCCCAGTCGTCCGCGAGCCGGGCGAGGGCGTAGACGCCGGCGAGGCGCACGGCGGCCCGGTCGTGGCCGAGTTGCTCGGCGGCGGTGGTGTAGCGGTCGGCCAGCTGACTGGCGTCGGCCCGGTGGGCGTCGCCCTCGGCGAGCAGCTGTTTGCGGTAGGCGTAGATGCCGGCGAGGACAGCACCGATCAGGGTGAGCACGGTGACGGTCGTCTTGATGACGTCGTTGACATTCACCGGCTTGCCCGGCATCTGGCCGGCGGTCGTCTGCGCGAGGAGGTCGTGGACGTTCCGGTAGACCACGAAGCTGAGGGCGCCGACGGCAAGAAGGGCCAGGGGCGCCACCAGCCAGACCGGCCAGAGCTTCGGGGTGTATCTGCCTCGCGGAGCTTCGTGCCGTCGCCGGGGTATCAGTGCCACGGAAGGATCATGCAGCCGAGTGGTCGTTCGCGGCAACGACTTGGCCGAATGCGCCAGGGCCTGGCCGGGTGGGACGGCACGATCTGTCGTGCTGCCCGGGGCCCGAGATTGCAGCCGCAGGCAGAGGTACAGCGCGCCGGAGGCCATCAGGGCGATGCCAGTACCAGTACGAGGGCCGGCGTTTGGACGGGGAGATGATCTCCGGCTACGAAAATCTTGCCGGCCGGCCGCGTGCGTGGCGATGGCGTGTGCGCTGGCGGCGCCCCGGATCGGGGACTCAGGCCGCGTTCAAGCGGTTCGCCAATGCTGGCAGCGGCTGGTGTTGAGCCACTCTCTGCTTGAGCACGTGGGGTTGTTCTTCAGGGTCTGCTGTCGCACCGGTCTGACGCACTGACCATGCGTCACTCCCCCCTTGCGTGACAAGCCATTGGTAGTCCAGCCCTGGACCGCGACCCACCACTTTTCGTGCGGCGGGACGGCCGGGCGGGGTCGGCCACCCGACACAACGTGTCGGTGGTGCAGGACGTCCGGTGGCCGCCGGACGCCCTGCACTGGGCCGAAGCCGGGTTCAGGCCGTGGTGGGGCGGTTCGCCAGCGCGGCCTTGGCGCCCGGATTCAGGAGCAGCGGTGTGGTCTGTTCGCGCAGCACGCGCACCGTTCTTGGAGACCGACGAGGTTCCGTCCCCAGATGGAACTCCTCCAGGGCAGGACATGCGGTGGCCGGGTACAGAGCTCCAGCGTTCGGAGTGGTTCACCGGTGTACAACAGTCAGTGATCGAACGGCGCTTGACGATGACTGCTCTCGACTATGTCGGCCATCTCTCGACCATCTCGGCGTATCTCGTCTTGCCGACCTTGGAGCAAGAGCAGGTACTTGGCCAGATCATGCAGGTCCTGCCCGATACAGTCGAGATTGCCGCCGACATCACCGTCCATCTCGCGCGTCGGCGCTACGAGCAGTAGCACATCGACAGACGATGTCCGCCACTGTGAACGGCCATCCGGACCCGCCGCTGACGACGCGGCAGCGCCGCGCACGTTGACAGCGAACTCCTCGAAGTGGCCCAGCCGGTACACGCGAACACGCTCACTGCGTCGTACACGACAACTGCGCCCGGGGCCGGCCATCAGCTGATCGACGGAGCAGGGCTGTCGACTACGGCTTCGGCGGTACGGCCGACGCAGGCAGAGCGAGAACGCGCGCCAGGGCGGCGTTGACGGCCGTGAAGCGGGCGGGCAGGTACCGAGACACCCAGTCGGAAGCCACTACGAAGAAGCTGGTCAGGTCACGCTCGGCGCCGTCGAGCAGCTGGTGGAGTTCGGTGACGGACAGCTCGATCACCGGGCTGTCGCTTTGCTCGGCGTCGACGGTCAGCCGGACGGTGTCGCCGAGGCGCTCGGCGAATGCGTCGGGGTCTTGGCCGAAGGAGGCTCGGCCGCTGCCGTCGACGACCTCGCGCCAGTCACGCCAGTCCTCAAGCCCATTGCAGCAGCCGGGTAGGAAGGTGATGCCTGTGGAGCTGTCCGTGACCCGTAGGCCACCGGCCGCGAAGAGGTTGTCGAAGGTCAGCAGTCCGTGCAGGAAGGATCCGAGCGGGTCGGCCGGCCGTGGCGGGCGGTCATCCTGCTCGGGGTCGATGTCGTTGCAGCCGGCGATGCGCATCACCGCTGTCCCGACCTCGGCGGGGGTGAGCTCACCGCTCAGTGGCAGGTGGCTGAACGACTCGATCTCGGCGACAGGCCAGAGGGCAAAGCCATCAGGCGTGTAGATCTCCAGGACGGGCTGCATCACGATCACCTGGGGAAGTGTTCCGCATCACCCGCCCCTACCGCCTCCCGATTCCTCGCGTCTATCAGCCTGGACAGGCATGAATACTTGGCGCTTTCGCTGGCTCTGCCGCTGATCTTGTGACGGCGCTGATCTTCCGCGGTCGCCTGCGGCTACGTTGCCGCCATGCCCCTTGACCAGATGACGTGACCCACAGCCGCGAGGAACCCGTCGCTTTCCACGGAACCCTGCACCACAGGCTCCTCCGCCTCGATGACTGATCCCAAAGGAAGCCGGACGCGCAGCACGCCAAGTCTGGACTCGGACAACCCCCAGGTCATGGAACCATGATGCCGCGCCACTCACAGAGAGTTGTGAGAGGGCGGTTCGTGAGGTGTTGACCGTTTCCCGATTGAGCCGAAGCACGCTGGTTGTCACAGAGGCAGGCTTCTTGGCACCTGCGAGGCTTGACGCCAGCAGGTCGTTCTTCCTCAACTCTTGACGGCCTCTGCGATCTGCAGGGCGGCCTGGGCGGGCGTGAGGTGTGTGGTGTCGACGACCTCGGCCTCGGCGTGCAGCCACGTGCGGGCCGCCTCGGCGTAGGGCTCAAGGTATTGGAGACGGAACGGGGAGTTGGGGCCGAGAACAGTGTCGCCCGCGATGCGCCCGCGGAGGGTGTCCTGGTCGGCATGGAGGACGAAGTGCCGGACCGGAATGGCATGCTGAGCAAGGCCCGAGCTGATCTCGCGCCAGTACTGCTCGACCAGGACAGTCATGGGCATCACCAGAGTGCCGCCGGTGTAGTCGAGAACACGTCGGGCGGTCTCGACCACGAGAGGCCGCCATGGCGGCCAGTGCTGAAAGTTGTCCGTAGCGGGCAACCCCGGTGTGATGTCCATGAGTGTCTCGCCGACCTTCTCGGCATCGAATACCCGTGAATCCGGGATCAGCTGCTGCACGAGCGCACCGGTCGTCGTCTTGCCCGCGCCATGGGTGCCGTTGAGCCATACGATCATGAGACTCGACGCTAGCGTCGTGCGGCCCGTAGGAACAGACACAGCAGAAATCGGCTCACTGAATGAGGCTGGTGTGGGGCAGCTCGTCGCGGTGCTCGGCGGCTACTGCTTCCTGGTGAAGCTGCCGACGTCGACCTCGGTGAGGATGTCGAGCTTGACCAGGCGTTTGAGCTTGGCGCGGGTGCCTTCGATGTTCTTCGGCAGTAGTTCGTGGTCGAGGGCTTCGCACACGTCCCGGGCCCGCAGCGGTCCGGTCGCATCGTTGAAGACGGCGAGGATGCGGGGGTAGTCCGGGTGCTCGGGTAGGTCCGGCGGGGCGGCCGGGAGCCGGTCGGCGAGGTCGGTGACGGTCTTTCGGGTGATCGCGAGGTGTTCGAGGTGGGCCTCGGCCTCCCGCAGCCGGGTCTGCAGCTCGCTGATCTGGGTGTGGAGGTCGTCGGCCAGGGCCCGGGCGGCGTCCTCCTGGATGCCGAGCGCGTCGAGCAGGGGCTGGATGTTCACGTGCTCACCGCCTGTGCCTCGCGCCAGGTCGGGGTGTTCGCGCCGGTGAGGCGGCGGGCCATGAGGTGGGTCATCGCCCAGTAGACCCGGGAGGCAGAGGAGGCCGGGCGGTGCTCGTAGTCGCGGACCAGGCGCCGGTGCAGTATCAGGATCCCGTAGGTCTGCTCGACCCTCCACCGCTTCGGCTGCGGGACGAACCCCGTCTCCCGCGGGTTGCGTTCGACGATCTCGACGTCGATGCCCAGGTGGTCGCCGTGGTCGACCACAGCCTTCTTGAAACCCTGGTCGACCAGCGCCTTCTCGACGGTTCCGCCGGCGTTCTCGGCGACCTGGTCCAGCAGGGCGATGCCCGCGACGTTGTCGTGCGCGCTCGCGGCCAGCACGGTGACGGCGATGACCAGGCCGAGCACGTCCACGGCCAGGCCCCGCTTACGACCCGGCACCCGCTTCGCTGGGTCCCGGCCGGTCGTGGAAGCGGGGACCCCGGCGGCCACGTGGACACTCTGCGTGTCCAGCACCACCAGGGTCGGGTCCTCTAATCGGCGGGCCCGCTCACGGACCTGACAGCGCAGGAGTTCATGGATGACCTGGTCGGTCCCGTCGTCCCGCCAGGCGGCGAAGTAGTAGTACGTCGCGCTCTTCGGCGGCAGGTCGTGCGGGAGGTAGGCCCACTGGCAGCCGGTACGGCTCTGGTAGAGGATCGCGTTCACGATCTCCCGCATCGCGTACGCGCCCTGGTGGCCGCTGACCGACCGATGCCGGTCTTTCCATGCCGTGATCAACGGCTCGATCAACGCCCACTGCTCGTCCGATAAGTCACTCGGGTAAGCCTTGCGCTCACTCACGTCGCCACCCCAACAGACCACCGGCTGCGGACCAGCGGATTCCGCCCGCACCCCACACCATCAGGCGACGACAGAATCACTCAAAGGCTTACGAACCGCCCTCTGAAAGCATCAGGCATGGCAGTTTGGGCTGAGCAGATGCAGGAATTGATCACTGCTGGGCAACCCAACAGGGTCTGGCAGGTCTTGCGTCAGTCTGCGAAAGAAGATCCGGTAGCGGCCCGGGAGTTGGGACACCTGATGCTTCAGGTGTCGTGGGTGGACACGCAGGTTCTTTTCCCAGGTGACACGCCTGAGGCGGAGTACTGGCTGCGGCATACGGTGTCGGCACGCCCAGATGATGTGCAGGCGATCACCCTGCTGGCAACGCTGTTGTCACTTCAGTGTGACCAGATCTGGGACATGACCTTTCGCTCTCGCCGACGGCAACGCTGGGGCTCCGACAGCAAACGGCGAGGCGAGGAAGCCTGTCGACTCTACGGTGAGGCTCTGCGGCTTGACCCCCTTTCAGGCGCTGCGGCCAGCGGCCTGGCCCGGCTGCTGAGCAAACACAGCTGTCAACGGCCGTGTAGTTCTCCCCGGTGGCGGCCAGGAGTTCGCCCCACTGGCGGCCACCGAGATGTCCCCGGTGGCAGCCAGATAAGTCCCCG
>NZ_JBWKDT010000038.1:59378-72959 GCF_056435785.1 Streptomyces sp. NPDC043870 | reverse complement strand
GTCAGCTTGCCCTTGGCATGCTGCGCCTCGGTCGCACGGTCACTGGGACCACGCCGCGCCTGCTCGCGAAGGGCGTGCAGCTCGGCCACTCGCCCAGTGAGGTTCGTCGTCATGTGCCCTCTCGACCCCGGCCCCGCGGTGCGGGCGGCTCATCGGTTCCCACGGACCTCCCGGCCCACGCCCAGTCATTTAACGAGCGGCCCCACCGCTTCTCCACCACCTGTGACCCCTATTCTCCGCGCGGCCACCCCTAGAGAGCGAAAAGAGCCGAATCCGCGCGAACTTGAGGTTTCCTTGAGGTTTCCGATGGTGACGAATCGGATCCGACATCGATCCGACTGAACCTCGAAGAACTTACGTGCGTATTACGGCATGGGAGAGCAAGTAGTCGGCTTTCCGGAAGTTGATACAGTTCAAGTCGACCGCCGAACGAAAGGCATGCGCCCGCCGTTTGACCAATGGCGAGCGCTGAACTCCATGCACTCCTGGGGCACCGCCATCCCGCACCCGCGGGAAATCGAAGCAATGGCCATTTCACGCCATGAGACCGTTCGCATCCACTCGGGGGAGGCATCCACAGCCATGCTGGTGGAGCGTGAGGAACAGATCGCCAAGTTGACCTTCTGGGTGACCGGCGCCGCCGGGTCCCACGGCACTGCGCACACGTCCAGACCCGGCATCGCCCCCGACGGCCCCTCGAGACCCGGCCGGACCGCCGAGATCAGCGGCCCGGTCGCGTCCGGCAAGACGGCTCTGCTCCACCGCGTACTGGAGCGGACGGCCGATTCCGGCGTCCGGCTTCTCAGCGCCGTGACCTCCGCCGCCGAACAGAACATCCCCTTCAGCGTGGTGGAAGAACTCCTGCGCGACACCCCCGACGCCTCGAGTCCCCTCCCGCTCCACGGGCCGCCCGGCACCGGGGACCTCGTCCCCGCGCACACCCTCATGGCCTTCCACGCCCGGCTCGCCGGACTCGCGGCGCGCGGGCCGGTATTGATCGCCATCGACGACGTGCAGTACGCCGATCCGCAGTCCCTGCACTGCCTCCTGTACGCGCTCCGCCGGGCGGACGCCGCCGGGACGGGCCTGTCGCTGGTGGTCACACGTGGCCCCGATGCGGGCAGGACCCCGCCACGCGTCCTGGAGGAACTGCTCCACCAGGTCGAAGGGTTGCGTCTGCGGCTGGCCCCGCTCAGCGCGCGGGGAGTGGAAGCGCTGCTGGCCCAGCGGACCGAGGACACGGCCGACGCGGCCGGTACGGCGGCCGGTACGGCGCACGTCGCCCGCCTGGCCGCTTCCCTGTACGCGGCCACCGGCGGCAACCCGCTGCTGGTGTGCAGCCTGCTGGACGACCATGTCCCCCGGCAGCGGGGCGCGGAGCCTGCCGACGCACCGTTCCCTGCCGGTGAGCACTTCCTGCAGAACGCGCTGATCTGCGTACACCGGACGGGCACCGAGGGCCTGCGAGTCACCCAAGGCATCGCGCTACTGGGACATGCGGGTCAACTGCCGCTGCTGGCCCGGCTGGTGAAGGCCGACGAGCGGGCCGTGGAACAGGTGGTGGCCGCCCTCGGTGACGCGGGCATCCTCCAGGGGATGCGATTCCGGCACAGCGCGGTACGGACTGCCGTGCTGGAAAGCCTTTCCGACGACGCCGTGTCCCGGCTGCGCCGCCGCGCGGCGCGGCTGCTGTACGAGGCCGGTGCGGCGCCCATGGCCGTCGCGGCGCACCTCCTGGGTCACGGGCCGGGCCTGCCGGACGAGGAGTGGGTACCGAAGGTGCTGAGCGACGCCGCGCACACGGCGCTGGCCTCCCAGCGGGTCGGGTTCGCGGTGCGCTGCCTGCGGCTGGCGGAGCAGTGCTCCACGGACGAGCGGGAGCGGTTCCGGCTCCGGACGAGCATGGCGAAGTCCATATGGCGGGTCAAACCATCCGCCTGGCCGCGGGAACTCCTGCCGCTGAGCGCCGCGTTGCGGGAGGGCACGCCGTCGGCCTCCGACTCCCTGTGCCTCATCGGCGACCTGCTGTGGAACGGCTGGTTCAACGACGCGGCGACAGCGATCCGGCACGCCGTCGATGGCATTCCGGAGACTCCCGACCCCGCGCTCGCGGCCGAACTGCGCGGCGTACGGCTGATGTTGGCCTCCACGTTCCCCACGCTGCTGGATCGGCTGGACCAGGCCCTCGGCCCGGCCTGGGACAGCGCGGTACTCGCGGCGGGCAACCCGGGGGACGGCCTGGCGGCCGCCGTGGGAGTGCTGGAGGGCGTGCTGAGCGCGGGCTCCGGCACTCGTGCGGGCACCACCCGCGCGGCCCCGGGCCGCCGGGACCGGGCAGCGGCGGACGAGGATCTCACCGAGCACGCCGAGCGGATCCTGGCCGGCACCCGCCTCACGGAGGACACCCACGTCACGGTACGGGCGTGCCTGATGGCCCTGCTGTACGCGGACCGGCTGGGCGCGGCGGCCCTGTGGACCGACAGGCTGCTGGAGGAGGCCGCCGGGCGAGGCGCGCCCGGCTGGACCGCGGTCATGCAGGCGATGCGCGCGCACATGGCGCTGCGCCGCGGCGAGCTGGCGCAGGCGCGACGCCTGGCGGAGCAGGCGCTGGAGCAACTTCCCCCGCACGGTTGGGGCGTGGGCATCGGCATGCCGCTGTCGGCCCTCATCGAGGCGCAGACGGCCATGGGCGACCACGAGGCGGCGGCGGCCCTGCTGGACCACCCGGTGCCCGAGCAAATGATGCTGACGCGCTACGGGCTGCATTATGTCTACGCGCGTGGACAGCACCGCCTCACCACCGGACGGCATCACGCGGCGCTCACGGACTTCATGGCCTGCGGAAAGCTGATGGTCGAGTGGAACATGGACCGTGAGGGACTGGCGCCCTGGCGGGTGGGTGTCGCGGAGGCCTCGGTGGCCCTCGGTGACCACGAACAGGCGGACCGATTCACCAAGGAACAGCTCGCCGCGGGCGCAGGACCGCGGGTCCGCGGCCTGACCCTGCGCGTCCTGGCGAGCACCCGGCCGGCACACGAGCGGCCCGCACTGCTGGAGCGGGCCGTGGCCCTGCTCCAGGAGGAGGGCGCCTCCCACGAGTTGGCCCGCGCGCTGACCGATCTCGGGGCGGCGTACGAGCAGCTCGGCGAGGCGGCTCAGGGCAAGGCCTGCACCCGCCGGGCGTGGCGGATCGCCGAGGCCTGCGGCGCCCGGGACCTCTCCCACCGCCTCCACGCCGACCAGCCCGCGCAGAGCGCCCCGGAGGTGGTCACGGCGGCACAGGAGCCGGGTTCCGCACGGCCGCAGCCCACCACGGCGGCCACGCTGACGGACGCCGAGCGCCGCGTGGCGGCGCTGGCCTCGCGCGGCTACACGAACCGGGAGATCGGGACCAAGCTGTTCATCACCGTCAGTACGGTGGAACAGCATCTGACCAGGGTCTACCGGAAGATCAACATCACACGCCGTCAAGACCTGCCGCTCAGTTGGGATACAGATGTCGCACACACCGCCTGATTCCGCCCCGCAGGCCGGTGCCGCCGTCGGCAGACCCACGCCCGCCGACGCGGCCGGGCCCCGGTTGCTCGCGGTGAGCGACCTGCACGTCGGGATGGCCGACAACCGGCCCATCACCGAATCCCTGCGGCCTGCCCACCCGGACGACTGGCTGATCGTGGCCGGCGACGTCGGCGAGCTGACCGAGGACATCGAATGGGCGCTGCGCCTGCTGGCCGCCCGATTCGCCAAGGTGGTGTGGGCCCCGGGCAACCACGAGCTGTGGACCCCGCGGGAGGACCCGGTCCAGTCCCGTGGCGAGCAGCGCTACCGGTACCTCGTGGAAATGTGCCGCGGGCTGGGCGTGGCCACCCCCGAGGACCCCTGGCCGGTATGGCGGGGGCCCGGCGGCCCCGCCGCCGTCGCCCCGCTGTTCCTGCTGTACGACTACACGTTCAGGGTGAAGGGAACCACGACCAAGGAGGAGTCGCTGGCCCGGGCGCACGAGGCCGGCGTCGTCTGCACCGACGAGTACCTCCTTCACCCCGACCCCCACCCGACCCGGGACGCCTGGTGCCGGGCCCGGGTCGAGCAGACCCTGCGCCGGCTGGAGGCGCACGACCCGGCGGTGCCGCTGATCCTGGTCAACCACTTCCCGCTGGTCCGCGAGCCCACGGAGGTGCTGTGGCACCCCGAGTTCGCGCAGTGGTGCGGCACCGTGCTCACCGCCGACTGGCACCGCAGGTTCCGTACCGCCGCCGCGGTGTACGGACACCTGCACATCCCCCGGACCACCTGGTACGACGGGGTGCGCTTCGAGGAGGTGTCGATCGGCTACCCACGCGAGTGGCGCCGGCGCGGGCACCCCAAGGGCCTGCTGCGGCAGATCCTGCCCCACACCCGCGAGGAGGCCCGGACGTGATCGAGACCCTGCTGCCCGTAGGGGTCGCCGCGAGCGAGGCCTTCGGGCCGGACGGCTCCGCGGTGCTCTATCCCGAGGAAGCCGCCCTGGTCGCCGCCGCACCGGAGGAGCGGCGCGAGGAGTTCACCACGGTACGCGGGTGCGCCCGCCGCGCGCTGGCGGCGCTCGGGCTGCCGCCCGCCCCCGTCCTGCCGGGGAAGCGCAACGTGCCGCGGTGGCCCGCCGGAGTGGTGGGCAGCATGACCCACTGTGCCGGCTACCGGGCCGCCGTACTCGCCCGGGACACCGACCTGGTGGCGGTCGGTATCGACGCCGAGCCCGACCGGCCCCTGCCCCGGGGGGTGCTGGAGTCGATCGCCCTCCCCCAGGAGCTCGCCTGGGCGCGCACCCCGGTGACCGCGGCCTGGTTGTGCCGGGACCGACTGCTGTTCAGCGCCAAGGAGGCCGTATACAAGACCTGGTTCCCGCTGGTGGGGACCGAGTTGGACTTCGACGACGCCCTCATCTCCTTCCGCGAGGACGACAACGAGGACGGCGCGGCCGACGGCAGCGGCGGCGGCCTCCGGCACGGCACGTTCCGGGCCCGCGTCCTGCGCCCGGGGACCGCCCCGGACGGCCGGCCGGTGCCGGCGTTCACCGGCCGTTGGCTCGCGCACCGTGGCCTTGTCGTCACCGCGATCGCCGTACCCGCCCGCCGGGCCGCGGCGGCCGGGGACACCACCCCGCCCAGCACGCCGTACGGCCTCGAAGGCGGGGTCGGTCACCCGGGTCGGTAGGGGTTGTCCGGCTTCGCGGCCGCTGCGTAGCGTGCGAGGACCGGACCGACTGTGCACGGCGTACGGCGCGTGGATCACCCCGCCGTCCGGGCCCGCCGCGACGCCGCGTCCCCGGCTGCGCCCGGCTCGTCTCCGGTTTCCCCCTGGAAGCGATGTCGCACCGGCCCGAGAGGTACTCCAGATGACATCAGCAAGCCCGGCCCCCGCCACCATGCTCGTTCCGGACTTCCCGTTCTCCTACGACGGCTGGCTGCGCCACCCGGCGGGCCTGGGCTCCCTGCCACCCGACCGCGCCGGCACACCTGTGGCCGTGGTCGGCGGCGGGATGGCGGGACTGACCGCCGCGTACGAGCTGATGCGGCTGGGCCTGCGCCCAGTCGTCTACGAGGCCGAGCAACTGGGCGGCCGGATGCGCTCCGTGGCCTTCCCCGGGCAGCCCGGCTGCGTGGCGGAGATGGGCGCCATGCGCTTCCCGGTGTCGGCCCGCACCCTGTTCCACTACATCGACCTGCTGGGGCTGCGGACCAGCCCGTTCCCCAACCCCCTCGCCCCGCACACCCCGAGCACCCTGATCGACCTGGGCGGCGTACGCCATGTCGCGCGGAACACCGATCAACTGCCGGACGTCTACCAGGAGGTGGCGGAGGCCTGGGAGAAGGCCCTGCAGGAGCGGGCCGAGCTGTCCACGATGCGTGACGCCGTCCGGCGGCGCGACGTGGAGACCCTCAAGCACGTCTGGGACCGGCTGGTCCGGGAGTTCGACGACCAGTCCTTCCACGGCTTCCTCGCCACCAGCTCGGCCTTCCGGTCGTTCCGGCACCGGGAGATCTTCGGGCAGGTGGGGTTCGGCACCGGGGGCTGGGACACCGACTTCCCCAACTCGCTGCTGGAGATCCTGCGCGTGGTCTACACCGAGGCCGACGACCACCAGGTGGCCATCCTCGGCGGTTCCCAGCAGGTGCCGCGCGGGCTGTGGGAGCACCGGCCGGCCGCCTGCGCGCACTGGCCGGCGGGCACCTCGCTGGCCTCGCTGCACGACGGGGTCCCCCGACCGGGTGTGCGGGCCGTCACCCGCGAGGCCGGTACGGGGTTCACGGTCACCGACACCGAGGGACGGCGGGAGAGCTTCCCCGCCGTGGTCTACACCCCGCACGTGTGGACGCTGCTCAACCGGGTGGAGGCCGATCCGGCGCTGCTGAGCGCGCCGCTGTGGACGGCGGTGGAGCGGACCCACTACATGGGCTCGTCCAAGCTGTTCGTGCTGACGGACCGGCCGTTCTGGAACGATGTGGACCCGGACACCGGGCTGCCGGTGATGAGCATGACCCTGACCGACCGGTTGCCGCGCGGGGTCTACCTGTTCGACGACGGCGCGGACCGCCCGGGCGTGATGTGCCTGTCGTACACCTGGAACGACGACTCGCTGAAGGTGGCCACGCTGAGCCCGCGGGAGCGGCTCGAGGTGCTGCTGGGCAAGCTCGCGGAGATCTATCCCGGGCTGGACGTCCGCTCCCATGTGATCGGCGATCCGCTCACCATCACCTGGGAGAACGAGCCGCACTTCATGGGCGCCTTCAAGGCCAACCTGCCGGGCCAGTACCGCTATCAGCGCCGGCTGTTCACCCAGTTCATGCAGCGCGGGCTGGCCGCCGACCGGCGCGGCTTCTTCCTGTGCGGCGACGACGTGTCCTGGACCGGTGGGTTCGCGGAGGGCGCCGTCACCACGGCGTTGAACGCGGTCTGGGGCGTGGTGGACCACCTGGGCGGGGCGACCCACCCGGACAACCCCGGCCCCGGTGACCTCTTCGACGCGCTGGCGCCGGTCGAACTCCCCTACGACGGCTGACCCGAGGAACGTGCGGCGCGCGGGCCGCACGCGGAAAGGCGCCCCCGCGGCAGAGCGGGGGCGCCTTCGGCGTGCCGGCGGGGTCCTTCAGGACTCGGCGGCGAGCGCCGCGAGCGCCTTCTTGTCGGGCTTGCCGTTGCGGTTCAGCGGAAACCGCTCCAACACCACGACCTTGTTGGGCTGTTCGTAGGCCGGCAGCAGGGAGCACAGCCGCTCGCGCCAGTGCCCGGCCTCCCGCATCTCCTCGTCCTCGACGAAGAAGACGAGCTGGGAGCCCCGCAGTTCGTCGGGGAGCGGCACGATCCGGGTGGGGCAGCCCTCGGCGGCCACCTTCCGCTCGATCAGCTCGGGGTAGAGGGTGTAGCCCATGCGGTGGACGGCGAACTTGCGGCCCAGGACGTGCAGGTTGCCGTCGGCGTCGAGGTGGCCGAGGTCACCGGTGGCCTGCCAGCCGGTGGCGTGGGCCGGCACGATGGTGCCGTCGTCGGCCACCTGGGCCAGGAGGGCGTCGGGGGTGTCGACCTCGATCTCGCCGGTCTCCCCCGCGGGCAGTTCGCGGCCGTCCTCGTCGACGATCCGCAGCCGGATGCCCTCCATGGCCCGGCCGGTGGCGACCGGGTTGTCGAGGGTGGCGAAGGCGATGTTGCCGAGTTCGGTGGAACCGTAGCTGTCGAGCAGCGGCAGCCCGAACTCCGCCTTGTACTGCTCCACCAGAGGGGCGTCGAGGGGGGCCGCGCCGACGCAGAACATGCGGGTGTCGGCCAGGTGGTCGCGCAGCGCCGGCTTGCGGGTGATCAGGCTGAGGATGCTGCGGTAGCTGGAGGGGGTGGCGTCGATGACGGTGACCCCGGCGTCGCGGGCCATGCGCAGGGCCCGGTCGAGCCGCCGGTAGGGGGCGATCACCAGGGAGCAGCGGGTGAGCCAGGCGATCATCACCATCGACAGGCCGTACTGGTGCGCGAAGGGCAGCAGCGGCATCAGGACGTCGTCGGGGCGGTGCCCGACCTGGTCGGCGTTGCGCCTGAGGTTGCGCAGGAAGGAGGCGCCGGACTTCACCACGCCCTTGGGGGATCCGGTGGAGCCGGAGGTCCACATGATCAGGCCGTCGGGCAGCTCGCCCCAGGGGCCGAAGTCCAGGGCGGGGGCGGTGGGTTCGTGGTCGGTGACGGCGACCATCAGCTCGTAGAGGTGCATGGGGTCGGCGTCTGCGTAGATGGGGGTGTCGTCGTCGACGACGGTGACCTTGACGCCGGTGCGGATGGCGATCCGGCGGGTCTCCTCCGGGTGTTCCTGCTGGTCGACGAGGACGATCGAGGCGCCGACGTGCATCAGCGCGTAGAGCACGCACACGTAGCCCGCCGAGTTGCCGGCCTTGAGCATGACCCGGTCGCCGAGGCCGACGCCCCGTTCGCGGATCGCCCCGGCCACCCGGAGGGCGTCCTGTTCGAACTCGTCGATGGTCCGTACTGAGTCGGCTGCACATATCTTCGCGGTCATCGGTCGCACAATGTCCTTCCTCTGGGCCGTGAGACGGCCCGGCGGCGTGCGGTCCGCCGGGCCGGGGTCGGGGCCCGTTCAGGGGGTGGGTCGCGGGATTGGCGAATTCACCGGGGATGGGATTCGGTCGGTCGTGCCGTGGACACGGGTCCCCAGCCGGCACGCTAGGCAGCCGGGCGGGGTGCGGGTACCCCTGAGCGGCCCCTTCGGGCCCCTCAGTCCGGGTCGGGTGCACCCAGCGAAATCAGCTGGTCGTGCACGATGTTGACCACCTCCCGGCGGTAGGACTTCAGGTACCCCTGCGCGCCGGGGAAGACCTCCAGGTCGAACCGGCCGGAGGTGCTGCGGCGCCAGGCCCGGACCCCGGACAGGGTGGCGCGCGGGTCGTGATGGGCCGTCAGGGCCACGACGCGACAGTCGAGTTGGGGTGGGCCGAGACTGCCGCGGTGGCTGGGTGCGGTCCGTCCGGAGACGAACAGGGTCAGGGGCGCCGTGTAAGTCTCCCGCTCCAGCCGACAGCCCACCGCGTAGGCGAGGTCGGCTCCCAGACGGTGTCCGAACAGGGCGAACGGGCGATCGGCCCAGCCCCGCACCGCTTCGTAGATCTTGTCGGCGAGTACCGTGCCGGCCTCCGGCTCGAGGTTCTCCTCGGAGGGCATGGCGGGGTACTGGACGATGAGCAGCTCCACCGTGGGCAGCAGTAACTCGGCCATCGCGAGGTAGCACAGGGGCGAGTTGCGTGAGCTCGGGAAGCAGATCATCCGGTAGCTGCTCGGGACGGCGGGCTGCCGGATCTGGATCAGGCCGACCTCGTCGGGGGTGGTCTCCCCGGTGGGGGGCCGGCTGTGCGCATGGGTCATGCTCCCTGGAACTCCGCCTCGGGTGGTGCCTGACGACTCGTGGTCGGGCATACGGACGGCGCCTCCCGTGCGGAGGGCCTTCATGAACGGGTGGGTGGCTCACCGTGATCGACGGCGCTGCCGGGGACCACCTCCAGGCCCTGGTCGGCCAGCCACCGGACGACGTCGTCGAGCTCGGCCTCGCCTCGGGCGGCCGGGCCGGCGGGCCGTACGGCGTCGACGGCCCGGTGCACGGCGTCCGTGAAGAAGTACACCCCGGGCCGGTCCGGCACGGCCTGTGCCGCGGGCCGGCGGGTGCGGAACTCCTCCATCTGCCCGCCGATCCCGCCCGGGACGAACGTGTCGCCCGGGTGCGTGACGAAGTCGTCCTCACCCAGCCAGTGCCGCGCACAGCGCAGGGCGTGGGTCGGGCCCAGCGGCCGGCGCTGGGGGAGGTAGGTGACGCTGACGCCGAAGCGGGCGCCGTCGCCGACCGCCGCCCGGACCTCGTCGGCGCCGTCACCGAGGACGATGCCGACGTCGATGATGCCCGTGTCGGCGATCCCTTCGAGGACGCGGAAGAGGACGGGCTCGGCCGCCGCCGGCTGGGGTCGCTCGGCGGAGGTGGCGGGCAGGGGGTGCGGACGGGTGCCGGATCCCCCCGACAGGACGAGTGCTTTCACGGGGTCTCCTCGCGGAAAGGTGAGGCGATCGGAGAGAGTCCGGCGCGGTCACGCGGCGACACCGGGAGCATATTTTCCGGCGGCAATACATGATCACCCCTCTTCCCCCCTAAGCATTTCCGCGGCGCCCCTAGGCGCGGGCCCGGCCAAGTCATGGCCGGATCCGGCGTGCTAGACAGGAGCACATCACTTCCGTGTCCTATTCAGTCGGCGCCCGACGCGCGGCCGGTCACGCGATATTCCCCGCACGGACCGCAGGCCGCCGTTGTCGCGTCCCGCTTGATTCGCAGGCATAAATGAAACCTGAACGACCCGTGGATTCCACTGTCGTGGTCGACGGACTTGTCAAGAAGTACCGGAACCGGGATCGGCCGGCCGTGGACGGCCTGAGCTTCTCGGTCCGCCGGGGCGAGGTCTTCGGATTCCTGGGACCGAACGGAGCCGGGAAGACGACGACCATCGGCATCCTCACCACCCGCGTGGCCCCCACCGCGGGGCGCGCGTTCGTGCAGGGCGTGGACGTCGTGGCCCATCCCGCCCAGGCCCGCCGGGCCTTCGCCGTCGTACCGCAGCGCAACAACCTCGACCAGTCGCTCACCTTGCGACAGAACCTGACCTTCCACGCCGGTTACCACGGCGTGAGCCGGGCCGAACGGCGCCGGCTCGCCGACGAGTGCCTGGAGTGGGTGGGGCTCGCCGACCGCGGCAAGGACCGCGGGGACCAGCTCTCCGGCGGCCAGGCCCAACGCGTGATGATCGCCCGGGCCTTGATGCACCGGCCCGACGTACTCTTCCTGGACGAGCCGGCCAACGGACTCGACCCGCAGGCCCGGCTGTTCATCCACGAGCGGGTGGCCGAGCTGAGCGGGCGCGGTGTGACCACCGTGCTCACCACCCACGACATGGACGAGGCCGCACGGCTGTGCGACCGCGTCGGCATCGTGGACCACGGCCGGCTGCTCGCCCTGGACACCCCGCAGGCGCTCATGGAGAGCCTGAGCGGCACCGCCTGCACCCTCACGGTGCGGCCGGCGGCCGATGCCGGCGCCGTGGAGGTCATCCGGCTGCTGGAGAAGATCGAGGCGGTGACGCGGGTCGACCGTGTCGAGCGGGCCGGCGAGGACCCGGCGGCCGAGGTCGCCGACAGCGCGGACGCGCCCCTCCGGCTCCGCCTCTACACCGACGCGCCGACCGGCGTGCTGCTTCCGGCCGCCATCACCACCCTCTCGGCGGCGAACTGCGAGATCAAGGACATCAAAGTGGGCACCGCGACACTGGAGGACGTCTTCATCGCGCTGACCGGCCGGGAGCTGCGATGAGCACCCACGCCACCGCGTCCGCCTCCGTCTCCGTCTCCGCGTCCGATCCGGTCGCGGACTTCCCGAAGGGCCTGCGGCCGGCGCCCACCGGCGTCCGCTCGGTGACCCGTACCTTCTCCTTCATCCTGTGGCGGGACATCTTCGTCACCGGGCGCGAACTGCCCACCTTCCTCGCCCAGGTGCTCGTGGAGCCGTTCTTCATCCTGTTCGTCTTCGGCAAGGTGCTGGGCGAACTCGGCTACACCGGCGGCGGCTTCCAGGCTGTGCTGCTGCCCGGTGTGGTGGCGCTCAACAGCTTCCTGGTCAGCCTACAGAACACTGCGCTCCCGCTGATCATCGACTTCTCCTGGAGCAAGGAGATCGAGGACCGGCTGCTCGCCCCCATCCCCACCACCCTGGTGGCCGTGGAGAAGCTGGTCTTCGGCATGCTGCGCGGCATCATCGCCTCGCTGCTGATGATCCCCATGGGCTTCCTGATCCTCGACCACGCGTCCTGGCCCATGGACAGCTTCCCGGCCACGGTGGGCGTGCTCCTGATGGGCGCGCTGGCCGGCAGCACGGTGGGCCTGACCATCGGCACGCTGGCCCCGCCGCGGCACATCAGCATCGTGTTCGCGGTGACGCTGACCCCGCTGATGTTCACCGGCTGCACCCAGTTCCCGTGGCACGGGCTGGCGGACGTCCGCTGGTTCCAGGTGCTGTGCGCCTTCAACCCGCTGACCTACGTCAGCGAGGGGATCCGGGCACTGCTGCTGCCGCCCGGCGGGCCCGGCTCGATCCCGCTGTGGGTGGACGTGTCGGCTCTGACCGCCGCGATCCTGATCTTCGGGACGATCGGCATCAAGGGCTTCCACCGCAGGGCCCAGGACTGACCCCTCACTCCCTCCCCCTCTTCGACGTTGTTTCCCTCCCTCCAGGCCTCGTGCCCGGACCGGCGCACTCGCGCGCCGGCCGGGTGCGAGGCCGTTTTCTCGTCTCCCGTCGCCCTTCTCCCGCACTTGATTTCCCGAAAGCAAAGGCATTCACGCATCATGACTCGTTCCGATGAGATTCCCGCGGCGAACGCGGACGACTCCGCCGATTCCCGGACCGGGACCGCGATCGTATTCCCCGGCATGGGCCCCGCCTCCTTCGCCGAGGTCGGCCGGTATCTGCTGCTCGACCCTTATGCGAGGGCGCGTCTGGCGGAGGCCGACGAGGCGCTCGGCTATTCGGTGTTCGACCGGTTCCGGTCCGCCGCGGAAGACTATTCGGTCGATTTCCAGATCGCCTTTCTGGTGAACTCGATGGCGCTGGCGGACCGGGCCGTGGACACCCTCGGTGTCTCCCCCACCGTGTGCGCCGGGCCCAGCTTCGGGCAGAAGGCGACCGCGGCCTTCGTCGGGTCGCTCTCCTTCCCCGAGGTGGTCCGCCTGACCGCGGAGTCGGCCCGCTGTGAGGAGGAGTACTTCGCCGAGGTCTACCAGGACGTGGTCACCCACTGCTTCGTCCGCACCCCGCAGGACCGGCTGGACGAGATCCTCGCCGGGTTCGACGACCGGGGAGCCTGGTACGACTCCTCCGGCCGGCTGGACGCGGGCTTCCACATGCTGTCCGTACGGGAGAAGGACCTCGACGCCCTGACGGCCGGCATCAGCGCGGCCGGTGGCTACTCCATGTACTCGATGCGGCCGCCGGTGCACGCCGCGGCCTTCTCCGCGCTGCGCCGCAAGGCGGAGGAGGAGGTCTTCGGCGCGTACGAGTTCGCCGACCCGTCCCTGCCCGTGGTCGTCGACCATGACGGCACGATCGTCCGGGACGCCGCCGGGATGCGCACGATGATGCTGGATACCTTCGACCGGCCGATCCACTGGCCGAGCATGGTGGAGTCGCTCAAGGGGCTCGGGGTGGGCACGCTGTACGTGACCGGCCCGGACAACCTGTTCCACCGTCTGGACATCACCAAGGACAACTTCGAGGTCGTGGCGATGGGCCTGCCGAAGAAGCGGGCTCGTGAGCGCGAGCGGGAGCGTGCGCTGGAGCGGTCCCGGGCGGTGCGGGTGCGACGCGGCGCCTGAGCCCATGCGGAGAAGGGGCCGGCCCCGCCCCCAGCGGGGGGCGGGGGGGGGGCCTTTTTTTCCCTTTTCCCCTTTTCCCCGTCCCGCCCTCCTCCCACATCAACCTTCCACCCACCCCCCACCACGTCCCCTGTGGTTCTCTTTTTC
>NZ_JBWKDT010000038.1:0-59368 GCF_056435785.1 Streptomyces sp. NPDC043870 | reverse complement strand
GGGGAACAAAGGGGGAATTGTGGGGGGGACCGGTCCGGGGGGGGGAGGGGCGGCGGCGCCGCGGGACCCAGGGGGGGGGAGGGCCCGCCCCCCCCCCAGGGGGGGGGCGGGGCCGGCCCTTGTGTCACCGTTTCACCGTGTCACCGGTCCGGCCGTCCTCAGACGCAGCCTTCCAGCCACTCCTCGACGGCTCGCGCGGTGGTCTGCGCGTGCTGCTCCATCATGGTGAAGTGGTTGCCGGGGGCGTCCACGACCGTGTGCTCCAGGTCCCAGTACGAGCGCCAGTCGCCGTCCGTCGCACGGGTCCAGTCGAAGAACTGCTCCTCGGCCCGGACCAGCAGCGTGGGCGACTTCACCGGTCCCGGCTTCCAGCCGCCGAACAGCCGGAAGTACGCGCCCATCGCCAGCAGTCGGCTGTCGTCGACCGGGACATAGCTGCCCTGCCGCTCGTCCACGCCGTCCGACAGCCCCGGCTGGATGCCGAGGATGGCGTCGTCGTCGTGCGAGTAGATGTCGATCAGGACCACGGCCCCGGGGAAGACCCCGGCGTTCTCCAGCCGTTCGGCCACCGCGTGGGCGAGCATGCCGCCCGAGGAGTGCCCGAGGAGTACGAACGGCGAGCCGTCCGTGTGCCGCAGGACGGCCTCGGCCTGGGCCTCGATCAACGCTTCGGCGGTGGCGGGCAGTTGCTCGCCCCGCAGGAAGCCGGGGGCCGCCATCGCGTGCAGGTCCCGCCGGCCGCGGAAGGCGGAGGCGAACCGGGCGTACTGGTGCGGACCGGAGATCGACAGGATCGAGGAGAAGCAGACCAGTCCGGGCCCGCTCTCGCCGCGCGCGAGCCGCACCAGGCTGGGGGCCTTGCGCAGCTCGGCCGCCGAGGAGAACGAGGGCCGGAACCGGGATGCCTGCATGAGCAGTTCCATGAACGGGCCGGAGGCGCCCTGGGTTCCGGCCTCCTGGAGCATGGCGCCGAAGACCCCGGCGGTCTCCTCCCCGTCCTGCTCCGCCGCGCCCGCGGACCCGGTGGACCCGGCCGGCCCGCCGGAGGCTCCGGCGAGTTCGACGCGCAGGCGCTGGGCGACCAGGAGCGGGGTCGGGTGGTCGAAGAGCAGGGTGGCGGGCAGTCGCAGGCCGGTCGCCGCGTTGAGCTGGTTGCGCAGTTCGACGGCGGTCAGTGAGTCCAGGCCGAGCTCCAGGAACTGCTGGGACTCCCCCACCGCTTCGGGCGACGGGTAGGCGAGTACCGCGGCGGCCTGGGCACGCACCACGTCGAGCAGGACGCGCTCCTGCTCTTCCTCCGACAGCCCGGCCAGGCCCGCGAGCCGCTGGGCGGCGGCGGACGCGGCCGCGTCACGGGCGCCGCCGGCGGCGGCCTTGCGGAGCCCCCCGCGCACCAGCCCGCGGAACAGGGGCGGCAGGGCGCCGGCCTCCGCCTGGGCCCGCAGCGGGGCGGTGTCCAGCCGGATGGCCACGAAGACGCTGCCGTCGGGGACGGTGGCGGCGGTGTCGAAGAGGGCCAGGCCCTCCGCGGAGGTGAGCGGGGCCAGGCCGGCCCGCGCCATCCGCTGGATGTCGGCGTCGGTGAGCTCGCCGGTCATCTCGCTGCGCTGCTCCCACAGGCCCCAGGCCAGCGATACGGCGGGCAGTCCGGCCGCGCGTCGGCTCTGGGCGAGGGCGTCGAGGAAGGCGTTGGCCGCCGCGTAGTTGGCCTGCCCGGGGCTGCCGAGCGTGCCGGCCGCCGAGGAGAACAGCACGAACGCGGCGAGGTCCAGGTCGCGGGTGAGCTCGTGCAGGTGCAGGGCCGCGTCGACCTTGGGCCGCAGGACCGTGTCGATGCGCTCCGGGGTCAGGGACGGAACGAGCCCGTCGTCCAGGTGGCCCGCGGTGTGGATCACGGCGGTGAGCGGGCGCTCGGCCGGGATGCCGGTCAGCAGGGCGGTCAGCGCCTCGCGGTCGGCGGCGTCGCAGGCCGCGACGGTCGCCTCGGCGCCCAACTCCGCAAGCTCGGCGATGAGTTCCGCCGCGCCGGCGGCGCGGGGGCCGCGCCGACTGGTGAGCAGCAGGTGCCGGACGCCCCGATCGGTGACCAGGTGCCGGGCCAGCAGGCTGCCGAGCACGCCGGTACCGCCGGTGATCAGGACGGTGCCGTCCGGGTCGAGCGCGGCGGGGACCCGGGTGCGGTCCGGCGCGTCGTCCTGAGCGGGCTCCTCCGTCTCGGGCCGGTCCACGGGGATCCGGGCCAGCCTGGCGGTGTGTACGGCTCCGTCGCGGAGGGCGAGCTGGGGCTCGCCGCTCGCCACGGCGGCCACGAGCAGGGCGTGGTCGCCTCCCTGGTCGCATCCGTGGCCGGCGTCGAGGTCGAGCAGCTGGAAGCGGCCGGGGTTCTCCGACTGCGCGGACCGCAGCAGGCCCCAGACCGACGCCTGCGCCAGGTCCGGTACGCCCTCGCCCGGTCGTGCCTCGACGGCGCCGCGGGTGACCACCGCGAGGCGCAACTCGGCGAACGCCTCGTCGGCCAGCCAGTCCTGAATCAGCGTCAGGGCCTCCCGGGTGGCCTGCCGGGCGGCGTCCGCCGTGTCGCCGGTACCGGGGCCGGCGCACGAGACCAGTACGATGTCCGGCCGCGGCTTGCCGGCGGCCACCAGTCCGGCGAGGGCGTCCAGGTCGCCGTAGACATCGGCGGTGATGCCCGCGGCGCTCAGCCTGGCTTCGAGACCGAGGACGTCGGGCCCGACCACGGCCCAACGGCCGGTCGTGGGGGCGGGGTCGGGGTTGCCGGTCAGGGCGGGCCACTCCAGGCGGAAGAGCGACTCGTGGAAGGTGGGTCGGGTCGACCGGAGCCGGGTCGGGTCGAGTGTCCTGAGCAGCAGCGACTCCACCGAGACGACCGGTGCGCCCTGCTCGTCGAAGGCCGCGAGGGACACGGCTCCCGAGCCCGCCGGGGCCAGTCGCACGCGCAGCGCGTCCGGGCCGACGGCGTGCAGGGTGACGCCGGTGAAGGAGAAGGGCAGGCGCATCCGCGTCTCCTCGCCCGGTTCCTGGTCGTCGCCGAGGAGGAAGGAGCCGAGGGCGAGGCCGTGCAGGCCCGCGTCGAGCAGCGCCGGGTGCACACCGAAGTGCGCGGCCTCGGCCTGGGGGCCCTCGGACAACGAGAGTTCGGCGAACAGTTCGTCGCCGCGCCGCCAGGCGGCACGCAGGTTGCGGAAGGCCGGGCCGTACGCGTACCCGCCGGCGGCGAACAGCTCGTAAAGGTCGGCCACGTCGAGTTCGTCGGCACCCGCCGGCGGCCAGACCTCCGGCCCGGCGGCCTGGGGCGCGGCCACTGTGTCCGGGGCGGCCACCGTATCCGCCGCGCCGAGGACACCGGCGGCGTGCCGGATCCACGGCTCGTCCTGGCCGCGACCGTCCTCGCCGTCCCGGGACTCGGCGCGCGAGTGCACCTGGAGTGCCCGCCGCCCGGTCTCGTCGGGCTCGGCGACCGAGAGCCGGAGTTGGAGCGCCCCGTACTCCGGGAGCACCAGCGGTGCCTCCAGGGTCAGCTCCTCCAGGGCGGCGGTGCCGGCCCGCTGTGCGGCGTGCAGCGCGAGTTCCACGAAGGCGGTCCCCGGGAGCAGCACGGCGTCCGCGGCCCGGTGATCGGCCAGCCAGGGGTGGGTCTGGAGGGACAGCCGCCCGGTGAACAGGAACCCTTCGGAGTCGGGCAGTTCGACGGCCGCGCCCAGCAACGGGTGCTCGGCCGAGCCGAGTCCGGCCGAGACCACGTCCCCGACCGGGGAGACCGGTACGTCGATCCAGTAGCGGTCACGCTCGAAGGCGTAGGTGGGCAGGTCGACGCGCCGGGCACCGGTGCCGGCGAAGGCGGCGTCCCAGTCCACGGTCACGCCGCGGACGTGGGCCTGGCCGAGGGAGAGCCAGAACCGGTCCAGGCCGCCTTCGTTGCGACGCAGTGAGCCCAGGACGGCTGCCTCGCGGCCGGCCTCGTCCACGGTCTCCTGGATGCCGACGGTGAGGACCGGGTGGGGGCTGGACTCGATGAAGGCGGCGAAGCCCTGGTCGAGGAGGGTGCGGGTGGCCTGCTGGAGTTCGACCGTCTGCCGCAGGTTCCGGAACCAGTAATCGCCGTCCAGCTCGGGGCCCTTGACCCACTCCCCCGTCACGGTGGAGAGGAACGGCACCCGCGCCTCGCGCGGGCTGATCGGCGCGAGCAGCTCGACGAGCTCCTCCCGCAGGAGTTCCACCTGCGCGGAGTGGGAGGCGTAGTCGACCGCGATCCGCTTGGCGCGCACCCCGTCGGCCTCGCAGCCGGCCAACAGCTCGTCCAGAGCCTCGACCTCGCCCGAAACCACCACGGACGAGGGGCCGTTGACAGCCGCGACGGAGATCCGCTGCTCGCCCCAGGCCGCGATCCGCATCCGCACCTCGGCGGCCGGCAGCGGTACGGACACCATGCCGCCCAGGCCGGCCAGGACGCGGCCGATGGCCTGGCTCCGCAGGGCCACGACCCGGGCCGCGTCCTCCAGGGACAGGATCCCGGCCACGCAGGCGGCGGCGATCTCACCCTGGGAGTGGCCGATGACCGCGCCCGGGCGGACGCCGGCGGCCCGCCACACCTCGGCCAGCGACACCATCACCGCGAAGAGGGCCGGCTGGACCACGTCCACCCGGTCCAGGGAGGGCGCGCCCTCGACACCGCGCAGGACGTCGAGCAGCGACCAGTCGGTGAAGGGCGCCAGGGCGTCGGAGCACTCCTGCAGTCGCGCGGCGAACGCCGGCGACGACTCCAGCAGGGCGGCTGCCATGCCCACCCACTGGGACCCCTGGCCGGGGAAGACGAAGGCGGTCTTCCCGGCGGTCACGGCGCCGCGCGCCACACCGCCGGCGGCGGTGTCGGTCTCCAGTGCGGCCAGGCCGCGCAGCAGCTCCTCGCGGTCCCCGGCCACGACCACCGCGCGGTGGTCGAAGGCGGCCCGGGTGGTGGCCAGCGAGTGGGCCACATCGGCGCCCCGGAGCTCGGCCGTGCCCTCCAGGTGGGCCCGCAGACGGGCCGCCTGGTCGCGGAGCGCGTCCGCCGACTTCGCGGACAGGACGTACGGCAGTACGGGCGCCGGGGCCGCCGCCTCCGGTGTCGGGGCCGGCGCCTGGCTCTCGCTCTCGTTCTCGATCTCGTTCTCGTTCTCGTCCGGGGCCTGTTCGATGATGGTGTGCGCGTTGGTGCCGCTGATGCCGAACGAGGACACGGCGGCGCGGCGCGGACGGCCGGTCTCCGGCCAGGGGGTGGCGGATTCGAGGAGCGAGACCGCTCCGGCCGACCAGTCGACGTGCGGGGTGGGCTCGTCGACGTGCAGGGACTTCGGCAGGACGCCGTGCCGGATCGCCTGGACCATCTTGATGACACCGGCGACACCGGCGGCGGCCTGCGTGTGGCCCATGTTGGACTTGACGGAGCCCAGCCACAGCGGCTGTTCGTCCGTGTGCTCCTGACCGTAGGTGGCGAGCAGGGCCTGGGCCTCGATCGGGTCGCCGAGGGTGGTGCCGGTGCCGTGGGCTTCCACGGCGTCGACCTCGGCGGCGGTCAGCCGGGCGTTGGCCAGGGCCTGGCGGATGACGCGCTGCTGGGAGGGGCCGTTGGGGGCGGTCAGACCGTTGCTCGCACCGTCCTGGTTGATCGCGGAGCCCCGGACCACGGCGAGGACCGGGTGGCCGTTGCGGCGGGCGTCGGAGAGCCGCTCGACGAGGAGCATGCCGACGCCCTCGCCCCAGGCGGTCCCGTCGGCGGCGGCGGCGAACGGCTTGCAGCGGCCATCCGTCGCCAGCCCGCGCTGCCGGCTGAACGCGATGAACGTACCGGGGGTGGCCATCACGGTCACACCGCCGGCGAGGGCGAGGTCGCACTCGCCGTTGCGCAGCGCCTGGGCCGCGAGGTGCAGGGTGACCAGGGAGGAGGAGCAGGCGGTGTCGACGGTGACCGCCGGGCCCTCCAGGCCGAAGGTGTACGAGACGCGGCCGGAGGCGACACTGCCCGAACTGGAGGTGCCCATGTAGCCCTCAAGGCCCTCGGGAGCACGGTGGAGCAGCGTGCCGTAGTCGTTGTACATGACGCCCGCGAACACACCGGTACGGCTGCCACGCACAGAGGTCGGGTCGATACCGGCCCGCTCGAAGGCCTCCCAGGAGGTCTCCAGGAGCAGTCGCTGCTGCGGGTCGGTGGCCAACGCCTCGCGCGGGGAGATCCCGAAGAAGGTCGGGTCGAAGTGGTGGGCGTCATACAGGAAGCCACCGGCGGTGCTGTAGCTGGTGCCCTCCTGGTCGGGGTCGGGGTCGAAGAGGCCCTCGATGTCCCAGCCACGGTCATGGGGCATGTCCGAGATGGCGTCCCGGCCGTCCAGGACGAGCCCCCACAGGTCCTCCGGGGATCGGACGTCACCGGGGAAGCGGCAGGCCATGGCCACGATGGCGATCGGCTCGTCATCGTGGGCGGAGCCTGAGGCGACCGGGGTGGCGGCCCCTGCCGTCTCCTGGCTGCCGAGGAGTTCGGCGTACAGGTACTCGGCGAGGGCTGCCGGGGTCGGGTAATCGAAGACGAGCGTGGCCGGCAGGCGTACGCCGGTGGCCGCGCCCAGACGGTTGCGCAGCTCCACGGCGGTCAGCGAGTCGAAGCCGACCTCGCTGAACGACCGTGCCGGGTCCACCGCCTCCGGCCCGGCGAAGCCGAGCACCGCGGCGACCTGGCTCCGGACCAGCTCCAGGACCGCACCCGGCCGCTCGTCCTGCGGCAGCGCCGCCAGCTGCCGGGCAAACGCGCCACCGGCACTCCGAGCGGCCCGACGCGCAGGCATGCGTACCAGGCCGGAGAGCAGCGGCGGGAGCATCCCGCTGCCCGCCTGAGTGCGGAGTGCGGGCAGGTCGAGCTTGACCGGCACGAGCAGGGACTGCTCGGCGGCCGCAGCGGCGTCGAACAACGCCAGGCCCTCGCCCGGGGTCAGGGCGTTGACGCCACCCCGGCCCAGACGCGAGACGTCGTCCGAGTCGAGCGTGCCGCCCATACCGCCGACCTCGGCCCACAGCCCCCACGCGAGGGAGGTACCCGCCAAGCCCTGCGCCGTACGGTAAGCGGCCAGTGCGTCCAAGAAGGTGTTGGCCGCCGCGTAGTTGGCCTGACCGGCACCGCCGAACACACCGGCGGCGGAGGAGAACAGCACGAACGCGGAGAGATCGAGGTCTCGGGTGAGCTCGTGCAGGTTCCACGCCGCGTCCACCTTCGGGCGCAGCACCGCCGACAGCCGCTCGGCCGTGAGGGAGCCGATGATGCCGTCGTCCAGGACGCCGGCCGTGTGGACGACACCGGTCAGCGGGTGCTCGGCCGGGATGCCCGCCAGTACGGCGGCCAGCGCATCCCGGTCGGCCACATCACACGCCGCCCAGGCGACGTCCGCACCCAGACCGACTAGCTCGGCCGAGAGCTCGGCCGCGCCCTCTGCGGCCTCGCCGCGACGGCTGACCAGCAGCAGGTGACGTACCCCGCGCTCGACCACCAGGTGCCGAGCGAACAGCCCGCCCAGCGAACCACTCGCGCCCGTCACCAACACCGTGCCGACCGCATCCCACGCCGCGGCCGCCGTGTCGGCAGCAACCCCCGCCCGCGCCAGCCTCGGCACCAGCACCGAACCGCCGCGCACCGCCACCTCGGGCTCACCCGAGGCGAGGGCGGCCAAGAGCGCGCCCTCCAGATCGCCGTCCCCATCGACGTCGATCAGCGCGAAACGGCCCGGGTTCTCCGACTGCGCCGAGCGCACCAGACCCCACACCGGGGCGTGCACCAGGTCCGACGGACCCTCACCCGGTACGGCGGCCACCGCGCCCCGGGTCAGGAACACCAGCCGTGAATCGGCGAACTTCTCGTCCGACAGCCATTCCTGAAGAAGCGCCAGGATCCGTCCACTCTCGGTGCGCACCGCACCGGCCACGTCCCCGGCGACCGGCTCGACACACGGCACCACCACCGTCGCCGGAGTCGTGTCGAGTTCCGCGAACCCCTGGGCGGTCTCGCCCAGCATCAGCCAGTCGGCGTCGGAGCCTGCTGCCGGCGAAGCCGGCTGCTCCACCCACTCCACGCGGAACAGGGAGTCGCCCTGGCCACCGGCCTGGCTGCCGAGCTGCTCGGGCGAGAAGGCACGCAGGGCAAGGCTTCGCACGGAGGCGACCGGGGCGCCCTCGGTGTCGGCGATCTCCAGCCGCACTGCCTCCCGGCCGGCCCGGGAGAGCCGTACCCGCAGGGTGTCCGAGCCGGTGGAGTGCACGGACACGCCGGACCAGGAGAACGGCAGTCGCGCCTGACCGGTGTCCTCGACGAGCGCTCCGAGGCTGATGGCGTGCAGTACGGCATCGAGCAGCGCCGGGTGGATCGTGAACTCCTCGGCACCCGGCCCGGCTTCGGCTCCGAGACCGACCTCGGCGTACACCTCCTCGCCACGCCGCCAGGCGGCAACCAGGCCCTGGAACACCGGCCCGTAGCCGAAGCCGGAGTCCGCGAGGCCCTCGTACAGCCCGTCGACGTCGACGGCCTCCGCCCCGGCCGGCGGCCAGGCCGCCAGGTCGAACCCCGTGGCGCCGGCCTCGGCGGCGGCATCGGCGGCGGCTTCGGCGGCGGCTTCGGCTTCGGCTTCGGCCAGGGTCGCGGTCGCGTTCCGGGTCCACGGCTCGTCGTCGTCCGCACGTCCGTCGCGGGAGTGGAAGACGACCGGCCGGCGGCCCGACTCGTCGGGTACCCCGACGGCGATCTGAAGCTCGACGGCACCGTCCTCGGGGAGCACCAGCGGGGCGGCGAGGGTCAGCTCGTCCACCAGGTCACAACCGACCTGCTCGCCCGCGCGCAGCGCAAGCTCGACGAAGGCCGTCCCGGGCAGCAGCACGGAGCCCATGACCCGGTGGTCGGCGAGCCACGGGTGGGTGGCCAGGGACAGCCGGCCGGTGAGCAGCAGCCCATCGGCGTCGGCCAGGGTCACCGAGGCGCCGAGCAGCGGGTGACCGGCGGACCGGAGGCCCGCGGCGGCCGCGTCGGCGAAGGAGCCGACGGGAAGGTCGATCCAGTACCTCTCGTACTGGAAGGCATAGGTCGGCAGGTCGACCATGCGGGCGCCGCTACCGGCGAAGTAGGTCTCCCAGTCGACGGACGCGCCCTGCGCATGGGCCTGGGCGATGGCCAGGGTCAGGGTCGCCACCTCGGAGCGGCCCTTGCGGACGGCCGGGGCGAAGGCGGCCGAGTCGGCCGATTCGGTGTCCTCCGTCAGGCAGGCCCGTGCCATCGCGGACAGGACGCCGTCGGGACCGAGTTCGACGTACGTGGTCACGCCGGCGGCTTCGAGGGCGCGGACGCCGTCGAGGAAGCGGACGGCCTCGCGGACGTGCCGGACCCAGAACTCGGCCGAGCCCACCTCGCCTTCGGTGACCAGGGCACCGGTCAGGTTGGAGACGATCGGGATGCGCGGGGCGGCGAAGGACAGGCCCTCCACCACCTGGCGGAACTCGTCCAGCATCCCGTCCATGTGCGGGGAGTGGAAGGCGTGACTGACGGTGAGGCGCTTGCTCTTGCGGCCCTGGGTCTCGAAGGACTCGGCGATCGCGACGGCGGCGTCCTCGTCACCGGCGATGACCACGGACTTCGGGCCGTTGACGGCCGCGATGCTCACGCGGTCCGTCAGCAGCGGGAGGAGCTCGTCCTCCGAGGCCTCCACCGCGATCATTGCCCCGCCGGTCGGCAGTGCCTGCATCAGTCGGCCACGGGCGGCCACCAGGGTGCAGGCGTCCGCGAGGGAGAGGACCCCGCTGACGTGCGCGGCGGCGATCTCGCCGATGGAGTGACCGGAGAGGAAGTCCGGCCGCAGGCCCCAGCTCTCCACGAGGCGGAACAGCGCCACCTCTACGGCGAACAACCCCGGCTGGGTGAAAGCCGTCCGGTTCAGCAGCTCCTCGTCCGTGCCGAACAGCACCTCCTTCAGCGGGAGTTCGAGTTCGCGGTCGAGATGCTCGCACACCTCGTCCAGGGCCTTCGCGAACACCGGGTAGCTCTCATACAGTTCGCGGCCCATGCCGAGCCGCTGGCTGCCCTGCCCCGTGAACAGGAACGCGAGCTTCCCGGCGCCCGCGGCGCCGACGGTTCCGGTGGTGACCTCGGCCGGGGGCAGGTCGCCGTTCTCCAGCGCGGTCAGGCCGCGAAGCAGCTCCTCGCGGTCCCCGGCCACGACCACCGCGCGGTGGTCGAAGGCGGCGCGCCGAGTGGCCAGCGAGTAGGCCACGTCCGCGGCGCCGGCCTCGGCCGTTCCCGCCAGGTGGGCCCGCAGACGGGCCGCCTGGGCGTGGAGCGCGTCCGCCGACTTCGCGGACAGGACGTACGGCAGTACGGACGCGGGGGTCGCCGCCTCCCCTGTCGGGGCCGGCTGGGCCTCGTCCGGGGCCTGTTCGATGATGGTGTGCGCGTTGGTGCCGCTGATGCCGAACGAGGACACGGCGGCGCGGCGCGGACGGCCGGTCTCCGGCCAGGCCACTGACTCCGTGAGCAGCGCGACGGCGCCCTCGGACCACTCGACGTGCGGGGACGGCTCGTCCACGTGCAGCGTCTTGGGCACCGTGCCGTGCCGCATCGCCTGGACCATCTTGATGACACCGGCGACACCGGCGGCGGCCTGCGTGTGGCCCATGTTGGACTTGATGGAGCCGAGCAGCAGCGGCCGGTCGGACGGCCGTTCCTGGCCGTAGGTGGCGAGCAGGGCCTGGGCCTCGATCGGGTCGCCGAGGGTGGTGCCGGTGCCGTGGGCTTCCACGGCGTCGACCTCGGCGGCGGTCAGCCGGGCGTTGGCCAGGGCCTGGCGGATGACGCGCTGCTGGGAGGGGCCGTTGGGGGCGGTCAGACCGTTGGAGGCGCCGTCCTGGTTGATCGCGGAGCCCCGGACCACGGCGAGGACCGGGTGGCCGTTGCGGCGGGCGTCGGAGAGCCGCTCGACGAGGAGCATGCCGACGCCCTCGCCCCAGGCGGTCCCGTCGGCGGCGGCGGCGAACGGCTTGCAGCGGCCATCCGTCGCCAGCCCGCGCTGCCGGCTGAACGCGATGAACGTACCGGGGGTGGCCATCACGGTCACACCGCCGGCGAGGGCGAGGTCGCACTCGCCGTTGCGCAGCGCCTGGGCCGCGAGGTGCAGGGTGACCAGGGAGGAGGAGCAGGCGGTGTCGACGGTGACCGCCGGGCCCTCCAGGCCGAAGGTGTACGACACGCGGCCGGAGGCGACACTGCCCGAACTGGAGGTGCCCATGTAGCCCTCAAGGCCCTCGGGAGCACGGTGGAGCAGCGTGCCGTAGTCGTTGTACATGACGCCCGCGAACACACCGGTACGGCTGCCACGCACAGAGGTCGGGTCGATACCGGCCCGCTCGAAGGCCTCCCAGGAGGTCTCCAGGAGCAGTCGCTGCTGCGGGTCGGTCGCCAACGCCTCGCGCGGGGAGATCCCGAAGAAGGTCGGGTCGAAGTGGTGGGCGTCATACAGGAAGCCACCGGCGGTGCTGTAGCTGGTGCCCTCCCGGTCGGGGTCGGGGTCGAAGAGGCCCTCGATGTCCCAGCCACGGTCATGGGGCATGTCCGAGATGGCGTCCCGGCCGTCCAGGACGAGCCCCCACAGGTCCTCCGGGGATCGGACGTCACCGGGGAAGCGGCAGGCCATCGCGACGATCGCGATCGGCTCGTCGTCGTGCACGGCGACGGCAGTCGGGGCCGCTGCCGAGCCTTGGCTGCCGAGGAGTTCGGCGTACAGGTACTCGGCGAGGGCTGCCGGGGTCGGGTAATCGAAGACGAGCGTGGCCGGCAGGCGTACGCCGGTGGCCGCGCCCAGACGGTTGCGCAGCTCCACGGCGGTCAGCGAGTCGAAGCCGACCTCGCTGAACGACCGTGCCGGGTCCACCGCCTCCGGCCCGGCGAAGCCGAGCACCGCGGCGACCTGGCTCCGGACCAGCTCCAGGACCGCACCCGGCCGCTCGTCCTGCGGCAGCGCCGCCAGCTGCCGGGCAAACGCGCCACCGGCACTCCGGGCGGCCCGACGCGCAGGCATGCGCACCAGGCCGGAGAGCAGCGGCGGGAGCATCCCACTGCCCGCCTGAGTGCGGAGTGCGGGCAGGTCGAGCTTGACCGGGACGAGGAGCGACCGCTCGGCGACCGAGGCGGCGTCGAACAACGCCAGGCCCTCGCCCGGGGTCAGGGCGTTGACGCCACCCCGGCCCAGACGCGAGACCTCGTCGGCGTCCAGCGTGCCGCCCATACCGCCGACCTCGGCCCACAGCCCCCAGGCCAGCGAAGTACCCGCCAGGCCCTGCGCCGTACGGTAAGCGGCCAGCGCGTCCAAGAAGGTATTCGCCGCCGCGTAGTTGGCCTGACCCGCACCACCGAACACACCGGCAGCGGAGGAGAACAGCACAAACGCGGACAGGTCCAGCCCCGCCGTCAGCTCATGCAGGTTCCAGGCCGCGTCCACCTTCGGACGCAGCACCGCCGACAGCCGCTCAGCCGTCAACGACCCGACGACGCCGTCGTCCAGCACACCGGCCGTATGCACCACACCCATCAGCGGGTGCTCCGCCGGAATGCCCGCCAGAACGGCGGCCAGCGCCACGCGGTCGGCCACATCACACGCCGCCCACGACACCTGGGCACCCAGGTCCGCCAGCTCCCCCGCCAGCTCAGCCGCACCCTCAGCGGCCTCACCACGACGGCTGACAAGCAGCAGGTGACGAACGCCGTGCTCGACCACCAGGTGCCGAGCGAACAGCCCGCCCAGCGAACCACTCGCGCCCGTCACCAACACCGTGCCGACCGCATCCCACGCCGCGGCGGCCGTATCGGCAGCAACCCCCGCCCGCACCAGCCTCGGCACCAGCACCGAACCGCCGCGCACCGCCACCTCCGACTCACCCGAGGCGAGGGCGGCGGACAGCACGCCCTCCAGATCGCCGTCCGCATCGACGTCGATCAGCGCGAAACGGCCCGGGTTCTCCGACTGCGCGGAACGCACAAGACCCCACACCGGGGCGTGCACCAGGTCCGACGGACCCTCACCCGGTACGGCTGCCACCGCGCCCCGGGTCAGGAACACCAGCCGCGAATCGGCGAACTTCTCGTCCGACAGCCATTCCTGAAGAAGCGCCAGGATCCGTCCACTCTCGGCGTGCACCGCACCAGCCACGTCCCCGGCGACCGGCTCGACACACGGCACCACCAAGGTCGAGGGAATGTCTCCGCCCTCGACCACGGCCACGCCCAGCCCGGCGAGGTCGGCGAACACCTGCTCGCCCTCCCCCAGCATCAGCCAGTCGTCGGCCGAACCGGCTGCCGGCGAAGCCGGCTGCTCCACCCACTCCACACGGAACAGGGAGTCGCCCTGGCCACCGGCCTGGCTGCCGAGCTGCTCGGGCGAGAACGCACGCAGGGCGAGGCCCTGCACGGAGGCGACGGGCGCGCCGTCGAGGTCGGCGATGTCCAGTCGTACCGCCGGCCCGCCGCCGGCCCCTTCGGCCTTTGAGAGTCGGACGCGCAGGGTGTCCGCGCCGGTGGAGTGGACCGCCACGCCGGACCAGGAGAAGGGCAGCTGTCCGCGCCCGGTGTCCGCCACAAGGGACCCGAGGTTGATGGCGTGCAGTGCGGAGTCGAGGAGGGCTGGGTGGATCGTGAACTGCTCGGCGCCCGGCCCGGTTTCGGCGCCGAGGCCGACCTCGGCGAACACCTCCTCGCCACGCCGCCAGGCGGCGCGCAGACCCTGGAACACCGGCCCGTAGCCGAAGCCGGCGTCCGCGAGGCCCTCGTACAGCCCGTCAATGTCGACGGCCTCCGCCCCGGCCGGCGGCCAGGCCGCCAGGTCGAACGCAGAGGCGTCCGGAGCGCCCGCGGCCAGGGTGGCGGTGGCGTTGCGGATCCAGGGCTCGTCGTCGGCGGCGAGGCCGTCACGGGAGTGGAAGACGACGGAGCGGCGGCCCGACTCGTCCGGCGCCGCGACGGTGATCTGCAGCTCCACGCTGCCGTCCTCGGGCAGCACCAGCGGGGCGGCGAGGGTCAGCTCGTCCACCAGGTCGCAGCCGACGCGTTCGCCGGCCTGGAGGGCGAACTCGACGAAGGCCGTGCCGGGCAGCAGAGCGGAGCCCATGACCCGGTGGTCGGCGAGCCAGGGGTGGCCGACCAGGGACAGCCGGCCGGTGAGCAGCTGGCCGTCGGCGTCGGCCAGGGAGACGGCGGCGCCGAGCAGCGGGTGATCGGCGGACCGGAGGCCCACAGTGGTGACGTCGCCGCCGAGGGTACCGGCGTCGAGCCAGTAGTGCTCGCGCTGGAAGGCGTAGGTGGGCAGGTCGACTTGCTCGGCTCCGGTGTCGGAGTGGTAGGCCTGCCAGTCGACGGCGATGCCGCGGACGTGGGCGAGGGCGAGGGCCGTGATGACGGTCTCGGCCTCGTCACGTGCGGAGCGCAGGACGGGCGCGAAGGCGGCGGTGCCGGTCTCGTCGGTCAGACAGGACTCGGCCATCGCGGACAGGACGCCGTCGGGGCCGAGTTCGACGTACGTGGTCACGCCGGCGGCTTCTAGGGCGCGGACGCCATCGAGGAAGCGGACGGCCTCGCGGACGTGCCGGACCCAGAACTCGGCCGAGCCCATCTCGCCGTCCGGGACGAGGGCGCCGGTCAGGCAGGACACGACCGGTATGCGCGGGATTTCGTACGTGAGCCCCTGCGTGACCTCGCGGAAGGCGTCGAGCATGCCGTCCATGTGCGGCGAGTGGAAGGCGTGACTGACCGTCAGCCGCTTGGTCTTGCGGCCCTGGGCCTCGAAGCCGGCCGCGATGGCTGCGGCGGCATCCTCGTCGCCGGCGATGACCACCGAGCGCGGGCCGTTGATCGCGGCGATGTCGACACCGGCGGTGAGCAGCGGCCGAACCTCGTCCTCAGAGGCCTGGACGGCGATCATCACACCACCAGCCGGCAGCGCCTGCATCAGCCGGCCGCGCGCGGCCACCAGCGTGCACGCGTCCGCCAGCGAGAGGACGCCCGCGACGTGCGCGGCGGCGATCTCACCGATGGAGTGACCGGCGACGAAGTCCGGTTTCACACCCCACGATTCGAGGAGGCGGAACAGCGCCACCTCGACCGCGAACAGGGCCGGCTGGGTGTACTCCGTCCGGTCGAGCACGGTGGCGTCCGCACCGAACAGCACGTCCTTCAGGGGCAGTTCGAGCTGCTCGCACACCTCGTCGAGCGCAGCCGCGAACGCCGGGTAGGCGGCGTACAGTTCGCCGCCCATGCCGAGGCGCTGGCTGCCCTGGCCGGTGAACAGGAACGCGAGCTTGCCGCGCGTGCCGGTCTCGCCCCGGATGACCCGCGCCGCGGCGGTGTCCTCGTCGGATGCGAGTGCGGCCAGGTCCGCGAGGGCCTGCTCCCGGTCGCCGGCGACGACGACGGCACGGTGCTCGAGGGCGGCGCGGCCGTTGGCCAGCGAGTGGCTGACGTCCACGAGCGACTGCTCGGGGTGGGCACGCAGGTGGGTGAGCAGGCGCTCGGCCTGGGCCCGCAGGGCCTCCTCCGTGCGGGCCGAGACCGGCCACGGCAGGACCGGGGGCACCACGGTACGGCGCGACGGAACGGGCTCGGTCCCGGTCTCGGTCTCGGCGGTGACGTCGACCCCGCCGGGCTCGGCGGCGGGCTCGGTGGCGCCCGGCGCGGGCGCCTGCTCGATGATGGTGTGGGCGTTGGTGCCGCTGATGCCGAACGAGGACACCGCGGCGCGGCGCGGGCGGCCGGTCTCCGGCCAGTCCACCGTCCGGCGGAGCAGCGATACGGCGCCGGCGGCCCAGTCGACCTTGGTCGACGGCTCGTCCACGTGCAGGGTCTTCGGGATCCGGCCGTGCCGGATGGCCATGACCATCTTGATGACACCGGCGACACCGGCGGCGGCCTGCGTGTGCCCGATGTTGGACTTCACCGAACCCAGCCACAGCGGCCGGTCCTCGGTGTGCTCCCGGCCGTAGGTGGCCAGCAGGGCCTGCGCCTCGATGGGGTCGCCGAGGGTGGTGCCGGTGCCGTGCGCCTCGACCACGTCCACGTCGGCGGCGGTCAGCCGGGCGTCGGCCAGGGCCTGCCGGATGACCCGCTGCTGGGAGGGGCCGTTGGGGGCGGTCAGGCCGTTGGAGGCACCGTCCTGGTTGACGGCGGAGCCACGGACGACGGCCAGCACGCGGTGCCCGTTGCGGCGCGCGTCCGACAGTCGCTCGACGAGCAGCATGCCCGCGCCCTCGCCCCAGCCGGTGCCGTCCGCGGCGTCGGCGAAGGACTTGCAGCGGCCGTCGAAGGACAGGCCACGCTGCTTGCTGAACTCGGTGAAGGTGCCGGGCGTCGGCATGACGGTGACGCCACCCGCGAGGGCGAGCGAGCACTCGCCCTTGCGGAGGGCCTGCATGGCCAGGTGCAGGGTGACGAGGGAGGAGGAGCAGGCGGTGTCGACGGTGAGCGCCGGGCCCTCCAGGCCGAACGTGTACGAGACGCGGCCGGAGGCGATGCTGCTGGAGGCGCCGGTGCCGAGGTATCCCTCGACCTCCGGCGGTACGGCACGCAGCCGCGACGCGTAGTCGTGGTACATGACGCCGGTGAACACACCGGTGCGGCTGCCGCGCACCGAGGTGGGGTCGATGCCGGCCCGCTCGAAGGCCTCCCAGGAGATCTCCAGCAGCAGCCGCTGCTGCGGGTCCATCGCCATGGCCTCACGGGGCGAGATCCCGAAGAACTCGGGCTCGAACCGGTTGGCCGAGTGCAGGAAGCCGCCTTCCTGTACGTAGCTGGTGCCCCGCCCGTCCGGGTCCTCGTCGAACAGCCGCCCCGTGTCCCAGCCCCGGTCGGCCGGGAAGGGGGAGATGGCGTCGGTCTCCTCGGACACCAGCCGCCACAGGTCCTCGGGGGACTCGACGTCTCCCGGGTAGCGGCAGCTCATCCCGATGATCGCGATCGGCTCCTGCTCCTCCGACTCCACCTCCTGCAGCCGGCGGCGCGTCTCGTGGAGATCGGCCGTCACCCGCTTCAGGAAATACCGGAGCTTTTCCTCGTTCATGCGTGCATCCCTCGTACAGAAGCCAGAAGGTCAGAGTGGTGGGAAGGGGTGGAGCGGAGCTGCCGCGTCATGAGATGCCGAACTCCTTGCCGATGAAGTCGAAGAGGTCGTCGTCGGTCGCGCTCTCCAGTGCCTCGGCCACATCGGCGCCGTCGGCGTCGGCGGGCGTGCCCGCCGCCGCGCCGGCCTCGCTCCAGGCGGCGAGGAGTGCCTGGAGGCGCTCGGTGATGCGGTCGCGGCCGGCGGTGTCGGGCGTGGAGGTGACGAGCGTCTTCTCCATCCGGTCCAGCTCGGCGAGCAGCGGGGGCACGGCCGCCGCGCCGTCCTGCCAGAGCTCGTCCCGCAGGTAGTCCACCAGCGCCGTCGGCGTCGGGTAGTCGAAGACGAGGGTGGCGGGCAGGCGTACGCCGGTGGCGGCACCGAGCCGGTTGCGGAGCTCGACGGCAGTGAGCGAGTCGAAGCCGACCTCGTTGAACGACCGTGCCGGGTCGACCGCTTCGGGCCCGGCGAAGCCGAGGACCCCCGCGACGTATCCGCAGACCAGCTCCAGCAGAGCCTCGTCCCGTGCGGCCGGCGACAGCCCGGAGAGGCGCTCGCGCAGCCCGGATCCACCGTCCGCACCGGGGGCGGTGCCGCCGGCGACCCGGCGTACGGGCGTACGTACCAGGCCGGAGAGCAGCGGCGGGAGCATCCCGCTGCCCGCCTGGGCCCGCAGGGCGGCCAGGTTGAGCTTGACCGGGACGAGGAGCGACTGCTCGGCGGCCGCAGCGGCGTCGAACAGGGCCACGCCCTCGGCGGCGGTCAGGGCATTCACGCCACCCCGGCCGAGGCGCGAGACCTCGTCGGCGTCCAGCGTGCCGCCCATACCGCCGACCTCGGCCCACAGACCCCAGGCCAGCGAGGTACCCGCCAGGCCCTGCGCCGTGCGGTGGGCGGCCAGCGCGTCCAGGAAGGTGTTGGCCGCCGCGTAGTTGGCCTGACCGGCACCGCCGAACACACCGGCAGCGGAGGAGAAGAGCACGAACGCGGACAGGTCCAGCCCCGCCGTCAGCTCATGCAGGTTCCAGGCCGCGTCCACCTTCGGACGCAGCACCGCCGACAGCCGCTCAGCCGTCAACGACCCGATGACGCCGTCGTCCAGCACACCGGCCGTATGCACCACAGCCGTCAGCGGGTGCTCGGCAGGGATGCCCGCCAGAACGGCGGCCAGCGCCTCGCGGTCGGCCACATCACACGCCGCCCAGGCGACCTCCGCACCCAGACCGGACAGCTCCCCCGCCAGCTCAGCCGCACCCTCAGCGGCCTCACCACGACGGCTGACAAGCAGCAGGTGACGTACCCCGCGCTCGACCACCAGGTGCCGGGCAAACAGCCCGCCCAGCGAACCACTCGCGCCCGTCACCAACACCGTGCCGGCCGCATCCCACGCCGCGGCGGCCGTATCGGCAGCAACCCCCGCCCGCACCAGCCTCGGCACCAGCACCGAACCGCCGCGCACCGCCACCTCCGACTCGCCTGAGGCCAGTACGGCGGGCAGCGCCCGGGAGGAGGCGTCCGTGCCGTCGGTGTCGACCAGGACGATCCGGCCCGGGTTCTCCGACTGCGCCGAGCGCACCAGGCCCCACACCGGGGCGTGCACCAGGTCCGACGGACCCTCACCCGGTACGGCGGCCACCGCGCCCCGGGTCAGGAACACCAGCCGCGAATCGGCGAACTTCTCGTCCGACAGCCATTCCTGAAGAAGCGCCAGGATCCGTCCACTCTCGGCGTGCACGGCGCCCGCCACGTCGGCCTGGTCGGCCGGCGGGGAGAGCGGGACGCACACCGTCACCGGGTCCGAGAGCGACGCGAGGGAGTCGTGGGCCTCGTGGCGCACGCCCACGGCGTCGAGCCCGGAGTGGCGGCCGTCCGCGATCAGGGCCCAGGGGCGCTGCTCGGCGGCGGACACCGAGGTGAGGGGAACGGGGGTCCACTCGACCTGGAACAGCGAGTCCTGGCGGCCGCCGCGCGCGGCGCCGATCTGGTCGGGCGAGACGGCCCGCAGCGCGAGCGACTCGACCCTGGCGACGGGGGCGCCGGTCGGGTCGGCGAGCTCCAGCGAGACGGCGTCGCGGCCGGCCGGGGCCAGGCGGACCCGTACCGCGGCGGCGCCGGCGGCGTGCAGCCGGACACCGGTCCAGGCGAAGGGCAGTCGGCCCTGGCCGGTGTTCTCGACGAGGGTGCCGAGTCCGGCGGCGTGCAGGGTGGCGTCGAGGAGGGCCGGGTGGAGGCCGAACCAGTCGGCGGTCTCCGCGGTCTCCTCGTCCAGGCCCACCTCGGCGTACACGGCGTCGCCGTGCAGCCAGGCCGCGCGCAGGCCCTGGAAGGCGGGGCCGTAGTCGAAGCCGGCGGCGGCGAGGCCGTCGTAGAGGCCGTCGAGGTCGACCGGTTCGGCGCCGGCCGGCGGCCAGGCCGTGAGGTCGGACGACGCGGTGGCCGTGGCGGCGGGGCCGGCCGCGAGGAGGCCGGTGGCGTGCCGGGTCCAGGGCTCGTCGGCGGGGCCGTCCTCGGCACGGGAGTACAGCGCCAGGGCGCGTCGGCCGGAGTCGTCGGCCTCGGCGACGGAGACGCGGAGCTGGACGGCGCCGCCCTCGGTGAGGACGAGCGGGGCCTGGAGGGTCAGTTCCTCCAGGACCTCGTAGCCGACCTGGTCGCCGGCGCGGACTGCGAGCTCCACGAAGGCCGTGCCGGGCAGCAGGACCGAGCCGAGGACGGCGTGGTCCGCGAGCCACGGGTGGGTGGCGGTGGACAGTCGGCCGGTGAACAGGAACCCGTCCGAGTCGGGCAGTTCGACGGCCGCGCCGAGGAGCGGGTGGTCGGTGGTCCCGAGGCCGAGGCCTGTGGGGTCGCCCGGGGTGTGCCGGCCGCCCATGGCGGAGTCGAGCCAGTACCAGTCGCGCTGGAAGGCGTAGGTGGGGAGTTCGACCTGGCGGGCGCCGGTCGGGGCGAAGTAGGCGTCCCAGTCCACACCGGCGCCACGGGTGTGGGCGTGCGCGAGGGCGCTGTTCAGGGTCTCGGGCTCGGGGCGGCCGGTGCGCAGGGCGGGCGCGAAGCGGGCCGCGTCCTGCTCGGTGAGGCAGTCCTGGGCCATGGCGGAGAGCACTCCGTCGGGACCGAGTTCGAGGTAGGTGGTAACGCCGGCCGTTTCGAGGGCGCGGATGCCGTCGAGGAAGCGGACGGCCTCGCGGACGTGCCGGACCCAGAACTCGGCGGAGCCCATCTCGTCGGTGACCGGGGCGCCGGTGAGGTTGGAGACGATCGGGATGCGCGGGGCGGCGTAGGAGAGGTCCTCGGCGACCTTGCGGAAGTCGGCCAGCATGCCGTCCATGTGCGGGGAGTGGAAGGCGTGGCTGACGGTGAGGCGCTTGGTCTTGCGGCCGCGCTCCTCGAACTCGGCCGCGATGGCGAGGGCCGCGTCCTGATCACCCGCGATGACCACCGAGCGCGGGCCGTTGACGGCGGCGATGTCCACGCCTTCGGTGAGCAGCGGCAGGACCTCGTCCTCCGCGGCCTGGATCGCGATCATCACGCCGCCGGTGGGCAGGGCCTGCATCAGCCGGCCGCGGGCGGCCACCAGGGTGCAGGCATCGCCCAGCGACAGCACACCGGCGACGTGCGCGGCGGCGATCTCGCCGATGGAGTGACCGGAGAGGAAGTCGGGGCGCAGGCCCCAGCTCTCCACGAGGCGGAACAGCGCCACCTCGACGGCGAAGAGTGCCGGCTGGGTGAAGGCCGTCCGGTTCAGCAGCTCCTCGTCCGTGCCGAACAGCACCTCCTTGAGCGGGAGTTCGAGCAGGCCGTCCAGCCGGCCGCACACCGCGTCCAGGGCCTGCGCGAACACCGGGTGGGTGTCGTACAGTTCGCGGCCCATGCCGAGGCGCTGGCTGCCCTGGCCGGTGAAGAGGAAGGCGAGCTTTCCGGCGCCCGTGGCGCCGATGGTGTCCCGTGAGATCCCGGTGGCCGGGTCGCCGTTCTCCAACGCGGTCAGGCCGCGCAGCAGTTCCTCACGGTCTCCGGCGACGAGCACCGCGCGGTGGTCGAAGGCGGCGCGCCGGGTGGCCAGCGAGCAGGCCAGGTCCGCGGCACCGACTTCGGCGGTGTCCGTCAGGTGGGCGCGCAGGCGGGCGGCCTGGGCGCGGAGCGCCTCCGCCGACTTCGCGGACAGGACGTACGGCAGGGACGTCAGGGACGGCCGGGAGGTCGGCGCCTGCTCCGGCGCCGTGCCGCCGCCCTCGTGTGCGGCGGTCGCGGCGACGTCGGCCGGGGCCTGCTCGATGATCGTGTGCGCGTTCGTGCCGCTGATGCCGAACGAGGACACACCGGCGCGGCGCGGACGACCGGTCGCCGGCCACGGAACGGACTCGGTCAGCAGCGTGACCGCGCCGTCCTCCCAGTCCACGTGCGGGGTGGGCGCGTCCACGTGCAGGGTCTTGGGCAGGACCCCGTGGCGCATCGCCATGATCATCTTGATCACGCCGGCGACACCGGCGGCGGCCTGGGTGTGGCCCATGTTGGACTTGATCGAGCCCAGCCAGAGCGGTTCGTCCGCCGCCCGCTCGCGACCGTAGGTGGCCAGCAGGGCCTGCGCCTCGATCGGGTCGCCGAGGGTGGTGCCGGTGCCGTGCGCCTCGACCACGTCGATCTGGTCGCTGGTCAGTCCGCCGGAGGCCAGGGCCTGCCGGATGACCCGCTGCTGGGAGGGGCCGTTGGGGGCGGTCAGGCCGTTGGAGGCGCCGTCCTGGTTGATGGCCGAGCCGCGGACCACGGCGAGCACCGGGTGCCCGTTGCGGCGGGCGTCCGAGAGGCGTTCCACGAGCAGCATGCCCGCGCCCTCGGCCCAGCTGGTGCCGTCGGCGGCGGCGGCGAAGGACTTGATGCGGCCGTCGGCGGCCAGTCCGCGCTGGCGGCTGAACTCGGTGAAGGTGCCGGGGGTCGACATGACCGTGACGCCGCCGGCCAGGGCCATGCTGCATTCGCCGTTGCGCAGGGCCTGGATCGCCCAGTGCAAGGCGACGAGGGAGGAGGAGCAGGCGGTGTCGACGGTGACGGCCGGGCCCTCCAGGCCGAAGGCGTAGGAGACGCGGCCGGAGGCGATGCTGCCGGAGTTGCCGGTGCCGAGGTAGCCCTCGACGCCGTCCGGGACGGAGGTGATCCGGGTGGCGTAGTCGTGGTACATGATGCCCGCGAACACGCCGGTCCGGCTGCCGCGCATCGTGGCGGGGTCGATGCCGGCCCGCTCGAAGGCCTCCCAGGAGGTCTCCAGCAGCAGCCGCTGCTGCGGGTCCATGGCCACGGCCTCGCGCGGCGAGATCCCGAAGAACGCCGGGTCGAACCGGCCCGCGTCGTGCAGGAAGCCGCCGGAGCGGGTGTAGCTGGTGCCCTTGCCGTCCGGGTCCGGGTCGTACAGCGACTCCAGGTCCCAGCCGCGGCCCTGCGGGAACTCCGAGATGGCGTCGACGCCGCCGACCACCAGGCGCCACAGGTCCTCGGGGGTCTCGACCCCGCCGGGGTAGCGGCAGCTCATGCCGACGATCGCGATCGGTTCGTCGTGCAGCGTGGCGCCGAGCGAGACCGGCAGGGCGCCGGCGGCACCGGCCGTCTCCCCGTCCCCTTCCCCTTCCCCGGTCAGGCCCAGGACCTCGGTCCGCAGGTAGGTGGCGAGGGCGATCGGCGTGGGGTAGTCGAAGACGAGCGTGGCGGGCAGCCGTTCGCCGGTGGCGGCGCCGAGGCGGTTGCGCAGCTCGACGGAGGTCAGGGAGTCGAAGCCGAGCTCCTTGAACGCCCGGTCGGCCGGCACCTCGTCGGTGGAGGCATGACCGAGTACGGCGGCCACCTCGGCCCGGACGGTGTCCAGCAGAGCCTGCTCCCGCTCGACGGCGGGCAGTCCGGCCAGCCGGGTCCGCAGCGCGGAGCCGTCGGCCGGGCCGGCCGGGCCCGCCGCGCGGCGCGCCGGCACGCGGACCAGGCCGCGCAGCAGGTCGGGGACCATGCCGGCGCGTGCCTGGGCGCGCAGGGCGGCCAGGTCGAGCGGGAGGGCCACCAGCAGTGGGTCGGCGGTGCGCGGGGCCGCGTCGAAGAGGGCGAGGCCGGTCTCCGGGGCGAGGGCGGTGATGCCGCCGCGGTTGATCCGCTCGCGGTCGCCGTCGGCCAGGTCCTCGCCCATGCCGCCGACGCCGGTCCACAGGCCCCAGGCCAGCGAGGTGCCCGCCAGGCCGTGGGCCCGGCGGTGGGCGGCGAGGGCGTCCAGGAAGGTGTTGGCCGCCGCGTAGTTGGCTTGTCCGGCACCACCGAACACGCCGGCCGCGGAGGAGAAGAGCACGAACGCGGAGAGGTCGAGGTCCCGGGTGAGCTCGTGCAGGTGCCAGGCCGCGTCCGTCTTCGGGCGCAGGACCGCCAACAGGCGCTCGGCAGTCAGCGAGCCGACCACGCCGTCGTCCAGCACGCCGGCCGTGTGCACGACCGCCGTCAGCGGGTGCTCGGCGGGGATGCCCGCCAGGACGGCGGCCAGCGCGCCCCGGTCGGCCACGTCGCAGGCCGCCCATGACACCTCGGCGCCCAGGCCGGTCAGTTCGGCGGCAAGTGCCTCGGCGCCCTCGGCCGCAGCACCCCGCCGGCTGACGAGCAGCAGACGGCGCACACCGCGCTCGGTGACCAGATGACGGGCGAACAGGCCGCCCAGCGAACCGCTCGCACCGGTGACCAGCACCGTGCCCTCGGCATCCCACTCCGGGGCGGCCGTGTCGGCAGCAATCGCCGCCCGCGCCAGCCTCGGCACCAGCACGGCGCCGTCGCGTACGGCCACCTCGGACTCGCCCGAGGCCAGGGCGGCCGACAGGGCGTCCGCGAGATCGGTCCCGGCGTCGATGTCGACGTCGACCAGGACAAACCGGCCCGGGTTCTCCGACCGTGCCGAGCGCACCAGGCCCCAGATCGGGGCGTGCACCAGGTCCGTCACGCCCTCGCCCGGTACGGCCTCGACCGCACCCCGGGTCAAGAACACCAGCCGCGCGTCCGCGGACGCCTCGTCGGCCGTCCACTCCTTCAGCAGGTCCAGCACCCGGCCGGTCTCCCGGTGCACCGCGGCAGCCAGGTCCCCGTCCCCGTCGGTCGGCTCCAGGCAGGACACCACCGAGACGGCGGCGGTCCCGTCGCCCTCACCCCACATCGCCCAGTCCTCGAAGCTGCCGGCCGGTGCGGCCGACTCGGCCCACGCCACCCGGAACAGCGCGTCGCGGGTCAGGTCGGGCCCGGTGCTCAGCTGGTCGCGGCCGACGGCGCGCAGGGCCAGGCCGGCGACCGAGGCGACCGGCGCTCCGCCGGCGTCGGCGATGGTCAGGGCCACCTCGCCGGTGCGGGCGGTGGCCAGGCGGACCCGGAGCTCGGTGGCTCCGACCGCGTGCAGCCGGACCCCGGTCCAGGAGAACGGCAGGCGGCCTTCCCCGCCACCGGCCTGCGCGGTGCCGAGGCCGAGCGCGTGCAGGGCCGCGTCGAGCAGGGCCGGGTGGAGGCCGAACCGTGCGGCCTCGTCGGCCGCGCCGGCGGGCAGCGCGACCTCGGCGTAGTACGCGTCCTCGCGCCGCCAGGCGGCGCGCAGGCCCTGGAACACCGGCCCGTATCCGAAGCCGGAGTCCGCGAGGCCCTCGTACAGGCCCTCCACCGGGACGGCTTCCGCCCCGGCCGGCGGCCACTCGGTGAGGCCCTGCGGGGCCGGGTCGGCCCCGGCCGTGAGCACGCCGACGGCGTGCCGCGTCCACGGGGCGTCCGGGTCCACGCCCTCGGGGCGGGAGTGCAGGGCAAGGCCGCGGCGCCGGCCTGCCGGGTCGGCGGCTCCGACGGAGAGCCGCAGCTGTACGCCGCCCTGCTCGGGCAGCACCAGCGGTGCCTCCAGGGTGAGTTCGTCGACCAGGTCGCAGCCGAGGTGCTCGCCGGCCCGGAGCGCGAGCTCCACGAAGGCCGTGCCTGGCAGCAGGGCCGCGCCCATGACGCGGTGGTCCCCGAGCCAGGGGTGGGTGGTCAGCGACAGTCGGCCGGTGAACAGGTGGCCGTCGGAGTCGGGCAGCTGGACCTCGGCGCCGAGCAGCGGATGGTCGGCGGTACCGAGTCCGGCAGCGGTGACATCGCCGTCCGCGCGGCCCGAGTCGAGCCAATACAGGGTGCGCTGGAAGGCGTACGTCGGCAGGTCGACGCGCCGGCCCCCGAGCGGCGCGTAGAACGCAGGCCAGTCGACGGCGGTGCCGCGCACGTAAGCGGTGGAGACCGCCGCGAGCAGGGTTTCGGCCTCGTCGCGTCCGTCGCGCAGGGCGGGTGCGAAGGCGGCGGAGCCGGTGTCGTCGGTCAGGCAGGTCTGGGCCATCGCGGACAGCACACCGTCCGGGCCTAGTTCGACGTACGTGGTGACGCCGGCGGCCTCAAGCGCCCGCACACCGTCGAGGAAGCGGACCGCCTCGCGGACGTGCCGGACCCAGAACTCGGCCGAACCCATCTCGTCGGTGACCGGGGCACCGGTCAGGTTCGACACGACCGGGATGCGCGGGGCGGCGTACGTCAGCCTCTCGGCGACGTTGCGGAAGTCCTCCAGCATGCCGTCCATGTGCGGCGAGTGGAAGGCGTGACTGACCGTCAGGTGCTTGGACTTGCGGCCAAGCTTCTCGAAGTCCGCCGCGATCGCGAGCGCCGCACCCTCGTCACCCGCGATGACAACCGACCGAGGGCCGTTGACCGCGGCGATGCTCACGCCCCCGGTGAGCAACGGCAGAACCTCGTCCTCCGACGCCTCCACCGCGATCATCACACCGCCGGAAGGCAGCGCCTGCATCAGGCGACCGCGGGCAGCAACCAGAGCGCAGGCATCCTCCAGCGAGAAGACACCCGCGACATGCGCGGCGGCGATCTCACCGATGGAGTGACCGGACAGGAAGTCCGGCTTCACCCCCCACGACTCGACCAGCCGGAACAGCGCCACCTCCACCGCGAACAGCGCCGGCTGCGTGTACGCCGTCTCGTTCAGCAGCGCCTCGTCCGAACCGAACAGCACGTCCCTCAGCGGCAGTTCGAGGTCGAGCAGCTCACACACCCGGTCCAGCGCCGCCGCGAACACCGGGTAGGTCTCGTACAGTTCACGGCCCATGCCCAGGCGCTGGCTGCCCTGTCCGGTGAACAGGAAGGCGAGCTTCCCGCCCGCCGTCGCCGAGCCCTGGACCAGTCCGGCCGCCGACCGGCCCTCGGCGAGGGCCGCCAGGCCGGTGCGGAAGCCCTCGCGGTCCGCCGCGACCACCGTGGCGCGGTGCTCGAAGACGGCCCGGGTGGTCGCCAGGGAGAGCCCGATGTCGGCGGGCTGAGACGCCGGGTCCGCGTCCAGGTGGGCCAGGAGCCGCTCGGCCTGGGCGCGCACGCCGTCGGGCGTACGGGCGGTCAGGTGCCACGGGAGCATGGCGGCCGGGGCCGACGGGGCCTCCGGGACGTCAGCGCTCTCCGGGAGTTCCACGATGGCGTGGGCGTTGGTACCGCTCATGCCGAAGGAGGAGACGCCGGCGCGGCGCGGACGGCCGGTCTCGGGCCACGGGCGCTGCTCGGTGAGCAGAGAGACCGCGCCCGCCGACCAGTCGACGTGCGGGGACGGCTCGTCCACGTGCAGGGTCCGGGGCAGGATGCCGTGGCGCATCGCCTGGACCATCTTGATGACGCCCGCGACGCCGGCCGCGGCCTGCGTGTGGCCGAAGTTGGACTTGATGGAGCCCAGCCACAGCGGGCTGTCCTCGGGCCGGTCCTGGCCGTAGGTGGCGAGCAGGGCCTGGGCCTCGATCGGGTCGCCGAGCCGGGTGCCCGTGCCGTGGGCCTCCACGGCGTCCACCTCGGCGGTGGACAGCCGGGCGTTGGCCAGGGCCTGGCGGATGACCCGCTGCTGGGAGGGGCCGTTGGGGGCGGTCAGGCCGTTGCTCGCACCGTCCTGGTTGACGGCGGTGCCGCGGACCACCGCGAGGACCTGGTGGCCGTTGCGGCGGGCGTCCGACAGGCGCTCGACGAGCAGCATGCCGACGCCTTCGCCCCAGGCGGTGCCGTCGGCGGCGGCGGCGAACGGCTTGCAGCGGCCGTCGGCGGCGAGGCCGCGCTGCCGGCTGAACTCGGTGAAGACGTCGGGGGTGGTGATGATGGTGACGCCGCCGGCGAGGGCGAGCGAGCACTCGCCGGCCCGCAGGGCCTGCGCCGCGAGGTGCAGGGCGACCAGGGAGGAGGAGCAGGCGGTGTCGACGGTGACGGCCGGGCCCTCGAAGCCGAAGGTGTAGGAGACGCGGCCGGAGGCGATGCTGCTGGAGCCGCCGGTGCCGAGGTAGCCCTCGACGCCCTCGGGGACGGTTTCCAGGCGGGAGACGTAGTCGTTGTGCATCTGGCCGACGAACACGCCGACCTGCTGTCCGCGCAGGCCTGTCGGGTCGATGCCGGCCCGCTCGAAGGCCTCCCAGGAGGTCTCCAGCAGCAGCCGCTGCTGCGGGTCCATGGCCAGGGCCTCGCGCGGGTTGATGCCGAAGAACGCGGGGTCGAAGTGGTGGGCGTCGTAGACGAAGCCGCCTTCGCGGGCGTACGAGGTGCCGGGGTTGTCCGGGTCGGGGTCGTAGAGCGCCTCGGTGTCCCAGCCTCGGTCGGCGGGCAGGTGGGCGATGCCGTCGCGGCCCTCGGCGAGCAGCTCCCACAGGTCCTCGGGGCTGCGGACGCCGCCGGGGAAGCGGCAGGTCATGGCGACGATGGCGATGGGGTCGTCGGCCTCCGTGCCGGTGCCGGCCGGGTGGCGCGGGAGGGCGGCAGCGGCGGCGGCCGCTTCGGAGCCGAGGAGTTCGTCCTTGAGGTAGCCGGCGAGGACGGTCGGGGTCGGGTAGTCGAAGACGAGGGTGGCGGGCAGCCGGACACCGGCCGTGGCGCCGAGCCGGTTGCGGAACTCGACGGCGGTCAGCGAGTCGAAGCCGAGGTCCTTGAAGGCGCGGCCGGGCTCGACGGCGTCCGGGGTGGCGTGGCCGAGGACGGCCGCCACCTGGTCGCGTACGAGATCCAGCAGCAGGGCGTCGCGCTCGCTTTCGGGGAGCCGTACGAGCTGCTCCACCAACGGGGTTCCGGTGCCGGCGGGGCCGGCCTCGACGGCCCGGCGGGCGGTGGCGGGGCGGACCAGGCCGCGCAGCAGGGCGGGGACCATGCTCGCGTCGGCATGGCGCAGCGGCGCGAGGTCGAGCTGCATGGGGACGAGGTGGGCGTCGCCGGTGCGGTGCGCGGTGTCGAGCAGGCCGAGGCCCTCATCGGAGGAGAGGCCGAGGACGCCGGAGCGGGTCATCCGGTCCTTGTCGGCGGTGTCCAGCTCGCCGGTCATGCCGCTGGCCTCGGCCCACAGGCCCCAGCCGAGGGAGGTGCCGGGCAGGCCGTGGGCTTGGCGGTGGCGGGCGAGGGCGTCGAGGAAGACGTTCGCGGCCGCGTAGTTGGCCTGGCCGGCGCCGCCGAAGGTGCCGGCGGCGGAGGAGAAGAGGACGAAGTCGGCCAGGTCGAGGCGGCGGGTCAGCTCGTGCAGGTGGAGGGCGGCGTCGGCCTTGGGGCGCAGGACGCGGTCGATCCGCTCGGGGGTGAGGGCCTCGGCGATGCCGTCGTCGAGGACACCGGCGGTGTGGACGACGGCGGTCAGCGGGTGCTCGGCGGGGATGCCGGCCAGCAGGGCGGCGAGTGCCTCGCGGTCGGCGGCATCGCAGGCGGCGATGGTGACCTCGGCGCCCAGGGCGCGCAGTTCCGCGGCGAGTTCGGGGGCGCCGGCGGCCCGCTCGCCGCGCCGGCTGGTCAGGATCAGCCGGCGGGCGCCGCGGACGGTGACGGCGTGCCGGGCGACGAGCGCGCCCAGGGTGCCGGTGCCGCCGGTGATCAGGACGGTGCCCTCGGGGTTCCACTCGGCGGGCACGGTGAGGACGATCTTGCCGGTGTGGCGGGCCTGACTGAGGTAGCGGAAGGCCTCCGGGGCCTGGCGCAGGTCCCAGGAGGAGACCGGGATCGGGCGCAGGGCGCCGGCCCGGAACAGGCCGAGGAGCTCGGTGAGCATCTCCTGGATGCGGTCGAGGCCGGCTTCGGTGAGGTCGAAGGCCTGGTAGCGGACGCCGGGGTGGGCGGCGGCGACCTCGCGCGGGTCGCGGACGTCGGTCTTGCCCATCTCGACGAAGCGTCCGCCGCGCGGCAGCAGCCGCAGCGAGGCGTCGACGAACTCGCGGGCGAGGGAGTCCAGGACCACGTCGACACCGCGGCCTTCGGTGGCCGTGCGGAAGGTGTCCTCGAAGTCGAGGGTGCGGGAGGAGGCGATCTTGTCGTCGGTCAGGCCGAGTCCGCGCAGGGTGTCCCACTTGGCGGGGCTCGCGGTGGCGTAGACCTCGGCGCCCCAGTGGCGGGCCAGCTGGACGGCGGCCATGCCGACACCACCGGCGGCGGCGTGCACCAGGAGGGTCTCGCCGCCCTGGAGGCCGGCGAGGTCGTGCAGGGCGTAGTACGCCGTCATGAAGACGATCGGTACGGCGGCGGCCTCGGCGAAGGTCCAGCCCTCGGGCATCGGGGCGATCATGCGGCGGTCGACGACGGCCAGCGGTCCGAACGCGCCGGGCAGCATGCCCATGACGCGGTCGCCGGGGGCGAGGTCGGTGACGCCGGGGCCGGTCTCCACGACGATGCCGGCGCCTTCGGAGCCCATCAGGCCCGGGTCGCCGGGGTACATGCCGAGGGCGTTGAGGACGTCGCGGAAGTTGAGGCCGGCGGCGCGTACGGCAACGCGGACCTGGCCGGGCTCCAGCGGGGCCTCGGACTCGGGGCTGGGCAGCAGGGTGAGGTGGTCGAGTGTGCCCTTGTCCTCGATGTCCATCCGCCAGGCGGAGCCGTCGGCGGGCGGGGTCAGCGGGCCGGCGGCCGGCACCCGGGCCAGGCGGGGGGCGTGGACGGTGCCGCGGCGGATCGCGAACTGCGGCTCGCCGGTGGCGAGGGCGGCGGCGAGGAGGGTGTGGTCGGTGTCGGTGCCGTCGAGGTCGGCGAGGACGAAGCGGTCGGGGTTCTCCGACTGCGCGGAGCGGACCAGGCCCCAGACGGGGGCGTGGACCGGGTCGGCGAGGTCCCAGTCGCCCTGGGTGGCGACGGCGCCCCGGGTGACGAACACCAGGGTGGACGCGGCGAACCGGTCGTCGGCGAGCCAGCCCTGCACCAGGGCGAGGGCCCGGTGGGTGGCGGCGCGAACGGCGTCGGGGGTCAGCGCGTGGGCGCCGTCGGCGTCAACGTCCGCGTCCGCGTCCGCGTCCGGGCAGGGCACCAGGACGTACGCGGGGGCCGGTACGCCCGCGTCGACGGCGGCGGCCAGCGCCGCCAGGTCGGCGTGGGCACGGCCGGGCAGACCGGTGCCGGTGCCGAGGGCCGCCCAGCCATAGCCGGGCTGCTTGTCCGGGGTGTCGGACGGCAGTTGCACGGTGGCCCACTCGACGCGGAACAGCGACTCGTGGTGCGCGGTGCGGGCGGCGCCGGCGAGCCGGTCGGCGGAGACCGGACGGACCATCAGCTGCTCGACGGCGGCGACGGGCGCGCCGGTGGTGTCGGCCAGCTGGAGGGCGAGGGTGTCCTCGCCGTTCGAGGTGAGGCGGACGCGCAGCGCGGCTGCGCCGACGGCGTGCAGGGACACGCCGCGCCAGGAGAACGGCAGCCCGGCCTGGCGGTCCCCGTCGGGGGACGGCTGGACGAAGGTGGCGTGCAGGGCGGCGTCGAGCAGGGCCGGGTGCAGGCCGAACCGGCCGGCCTCGGACTGCCGGTCCTCGGGGAGGGCGACCTCGGCGTAGACGTCCTCGCCGAGGGTCCAGGCGGCCCGCAGGCCCTGGAAGACGGGCCCGTAGGCGAAACCGCCCTGGCCGAGGTGCTCGTAGAGGTCCTCGACGGTGACGGCCTCGGCGCCGGGCGGGGGCCAGGCGGTGAGGTCGAAGGCGGGGCGCGGGGCGCCGACGGCGAGGACGCCGGTGGCGTGCCGGGTCCACGGCTCGTCCTCGGCGGCGTCGGGGTCGCCGGAGTAGAGGTCCAGGGCGCGGCGGCCGTCCCGGTCGGGGGCGCCGACCACGATCTGGAGGCGGACCGCCGCGTGCGGGGCCAGGACCAGCGGGGCTTCGAGGGTGAGCTCTTCCAGGAGGTCGCAGCCGGCCTGGTCGCCGGCGCGGATGGCGAGTTCGACGAAGGCGGTGCCGGGCAGCAGGACGGTGCCCATGACGGCGTGGTCGGCCAGCCAGGGGTGGGTGTCGAGGGAGAGGCGGCCGGTGAAGAGGAAGCCCTCGCCGTCGGCGAGCGGGACGGCGGCACCGAGCAGCGGATGGTGGGCGGCGCCCAGACCCGCCGACTCGACGTCCCCGATGAAACCGGCGGGAGCTTCGAGCCAGAACCGGCGGCGCTGGAAGGCGTAGGTGGGCAGGTCGACGCGGCGGACGCCGGTCGCGGCGAAGTACGCGGGCCAGTCGATCGGGACGGCCCGGGTGTGGACGGCGGCGATCGCGGCGGCCAGAGCCTCGGCCTCGCCGCGGTCGCGGCGCAGGGCCGGGACGAACACGGCGTCGTTCGGGCTGTCCAGGTCCGTGAGGCAGTCGCGGCCGAGGCCGGACAGCACGCCCTGCGGGCCCAGTTCGAGGTAGGTGGTGACGCGTTCGGCGTCCAGGGTGCGGATGCCGTCGAGGAAGCGGACGGCCTCGCGGACGTGTGCCACCCAGTGCTCGGGGGTGCGCAGTTCGTCGTTCGCGATCGCGCCGGTGAGGTTCGTGACCACGGGGATGGTGGGCGCGTGGTAGGTGAGGGAGGCGGCGACCTCGTGGAAGGCGTCGAGCATGCCGTCCATCAGCGGGGAGTGGAAGGCGTGGCTGACGGTGAGCCGCTTGGTCTGCCGGCCGCGCCGCTCGAACTCGGCGGCGATCTCCAGCGCGAGCGCCTCCTCGCCGGAAATGACGACACTGGAGGCGGAGTTGACGGCGGCGATGCCGATCCGGCCCTCGTGGCCGGCCAGCAGCGGCCGGACCGCGTCCTCGCGGGCGGTCAGCGCGATCATCGCGCCGCCCTCGGGGAGCCGCTCCATCAGCCGGCCGCGGGCGGCGACAAGGGTGGCCGCGTCGGTCAGCGTGAGGACGCCGGCGACGTGTGCGGCGGTGATCTCGCCGATGGAGTGGCCGGCGACGAAGTCGGGGCGCAGGCCCCAGGATTCGACCAGCCGGTAGAGCGCGGTCTCCAGGGCGAACAGGGCCGGCTGGGTGTAGCCGGTCCGGTTCAGGAGTGCGTCGTCCTCGGGGTCGTCCTCGGCGAACAGGACCTCCTTGAGGGGCTGTTCGAGATGCGGGTCCAGTGCGGCGCAGACCTCGTCCAGGGCGGCGGCGAACGCCGGGTGGGTGTCGTACAGTTCGCGGCCCATGCCAGGGCGCTGGCTGCCCTGCCCGGTGAAGAGCACGGCGATCCGGCCGTCGGCGGTGTCGTGCCGGACGAGCCGGGCGCCGTCGCGGCCCTCGGCGAGGGCGGCGAGTCCGGCGAGGAGTTCTTCGCGGTCGCCGGCGACGACGGCGGCCCGGCGGTCCAGGGCGGTGCGGGTGGTGGCCAGGGAGAACGCGAGGTCGGCCGGGGCCGCGTCGGGGTGGTCGGTGACGTGCACGGCGAGCCGGGCGGCCTGGGCGCGCAGGGCCTCGGGGGTGCGGCCGGACAGCACGAACGGCAGCGGCGTACCCGCAGAGGTGCCCTCGGCCGGCTCGGCCTCGGTCCCGGTCTCGCCGGCCTCGTCGGCCGGCGGCTGCTCGATGATGACGTGCGCGTTGGTGCCGCTGACGCCGAAGGAGGAGATGCCCGCGCGGCGCGGGCGGCCGGTCTCGGGCCACTCCGCCTGCTCGGTGAGGAGGGAGACGGCACCGGCGGTCCAGTCGATGTGCGGGGAGGGCTCACCGATGTGCAGCGAGGCCGGCAGGACGCCGTGGCGTATCGCCTGGACCATCTTGATGATGCCCGCGGCGCCCGCGGCGGCCTGGGTGTGGCCGATGTTGGACTTGATGGAGCCCAGGCGCAGCGGCCGGTCGGCGGGGCGGCCCTGGCCGTAGGTGGCGAGCAGGGCCTGTGCCTCGATGGGGTCGCCGAGGGTGGTGCCGGTGCCGTGCGCCTCGACGGCGTCGACGTCGGCGGCGGTCAGGCCGGCGTGGGTCAGGGCCTCGCGGATGACCCGCTGCTGGGAGGGGCCGTTGGGGGCGGTGAGGCCGTTGGAGGCGCCGTCCTGGTTGACGGCGGTGCCGCGGACCACGGCCAGGATCGGGTGGCCGTTGCGGCGGGCGTCGGAGAGCCGCTCGACGAGGATCATGCCGGCGCCCTCAGCCCAGCCGGTGCCGTCGGCGTCGGCGGCGAAGGACTTGCAGCGGCCGTCGGTGGACAGGCCGCGCTGGCGGCTGAAGTCGATGAAGGTGTCCGGGGTGGACATGACGGTGACGCCGCCGGCGAGCGCCATGTCGCACTCGCCGCTGCGCAGCGCCTGCGCGGCCAGGTGCAGGGCGACCAGGGAGGAGGAACAGGCCGTGTCGATGGTGACGGCGGGGCCTTCGAGGCCGAAGGTGTAGGAGATTCGGCCGGAGGCGACGCTGCCGGCGGTGCCGGTGCCGAGGTAGCCCTCCAGGCCCTCGGGAACGGCCGGGAGCCGGGTCAGGTAGTCGTGGTACATGACGCCGGCGAAGACGCCGGTACGGCTGCCGCGCAGCGAGGCGGGGTCGAGCCCGGCCCGTTCGAAGGCCTCCCATGAGGTCTCCAGCAGGAGCCGCTGGTGCGGGTCCATGGCGAGGGCCTCGCGCGGGTTGATGCCGAAGACGTCCGGGTCGAAGTCGGCGGCGTCGTGCAGGAAGCCGCCCTTCCGGGTGTACGAGGTGCCGGCGCGGCCGGGGTCGGAGTCGTACAGGCCGTCGAGGTTCCAGCCGCGGTCGGTGGGGAACGGGGAGATCGCGTCGACGGAGCCGGCGACCAGCCGCCACAGCTCCTCGGGGGTGGTGACCCCGCCGGGGTAGCGGCAGGCCATGGCGACGATCGCGATGGGCTCGTCGGCGACGACCGGGCCGGGCGTGGTGGCCGCGGGAGCGGAGGCCGCCTGGTCGCCGAGGAGTTCGGTGCGCAGGAACGCGGCGAGGGCGTTCGGGGTGGGGTAGTCGAAGACGAGGGTGGCGGGCAGCCGGACGCCGGCGGCCGAGCCGAGGCGGTTGCGCAGTTCGACGGCGGTGAGCGAGTCGAAGCCGAGTTCCTTGAAGGCGCGGCCGGGGTCGACGGCGTCGGGGCCGGGGAAGCCGAGGACGGCGGCGACCTGGACGCGGACGGTGGCCAGCAGCAGCCGGTCGCGTTCGGCGGCGGTCAGCGGCAGCAGCCGCTCGGCGAGGCCGTCGGCGGGGGCGGCGCCCTGCGTTGCGGCGGTCCGGCGCGCGGCGGGCCGGACCAGGCCGTGCAGCAGCGGCGGGACCATGCTCGCGTCGGCCTGGCGGAGTGCGGCCAGGTCCAGGTGCATGGGGACGGCGGTGGCCTCGCCGGTCTCGCGGGCGGTGTCCATGAGGGCGAGGCCCTCGGCGGAGGACAGCGCGGCGACGCCGGCGCGGGAGATCCGCTCCAGGTCGGTGTCGGCGAGGTCGCCGGTCATGCCGCTGCGTTCGGCCCACAGGCCCCAGGCGAGCGCGGTGGCGGGCAGGCCCTCGGCGCGGCGGCGCTGGGCAAGGGCGTCGAGGAAGGTGTTGGCGGCGGCGTAGTTGGCCTGGCCGGCGGCGCCGAGGGTGCCGGCGGCGGCGGAGAACAGCACGAAGGCCGCGAGGTCGAGGTCGCGGGTGAGCTCGTGCAGGTGCACGGCCGCGTCGACCTTGGCGGGCAGGACGTGGTCGATCCGCTCGGGGGTGAGGGCTTCGAGGATGCCGTCGTCGAGGACGCCGGCGGTGTGCACGACGGCGGTCAGCGGGTGGGCGGCCGGTACGCCGGCCAGTACCGCGGCGAGCGCCTCGCGGTCGGCGGCGTCGCAGGCGGCGAGGGTGACCTCGGCGCCCAGCGCGCGCAGCTCGGCCAGGAGTTCGGGGGCGCCGGCGGCGGCTTCGCCGCGCCGGCTGGTCAGCAGCAGGCGGCGGACGCCGTGCTCGGTGACCAGGTGTCGGGCGACCAGCCCGCCGAGGGTGCCGGTGGCGCCGGTGACCAGGGCGGTGCCCTCGGTGTCGAGCGGCCGGGTCTGGAGGCCCTCGGACGCGGGGACGGCGGCGACGCGGCCGAGCCGGGGGACGAGGGCGCGGCCCTCGCGGAGGGCGAGCTGCGGTTCGCCGGTGGCCAGCGCGGCGGGCAGGGCGCGCAGGGACTCGTCGCGGTCGTCGAGGTCGAGCAGGACGAACCGGTCGGGGTGCTCGGACTGGGCCGAGCGCAGCAGGCCCCACAGCGGGGCGTGCGCCAGGTCGGGTACGTCGGAGCCGGTGGCGCCGGCGACGGCGCCGTGGGTGACGAACACCAGTCGGGAGTCGGCGAAGCGGTCCTCGGCGAGCCAGGCCTGGGCCAGGTCGAGGGCGTGGTGCAGGGCCTCGGCGACGGCGCCGGGCAGGGCGGTGTCGACGGGGGTCGGGGAGGCGCCGGCGGCGGGCAGGGGCACGATGACGGCCTGCGGGAGGACCCCGCCGGAGTCGACGGCGGCGGCGAGTTCGGCGAGCCCCAGGTGCCCGGCGGCGGTCGGCAGCACGGTGGTGCAGCGGGCCCCGGCCTCGCCCAGCAGGGCCCACTGGCCGGGGGCGACGGTGGTGGCCGCGGGCAGGGTCAGCGGGGTCCACTCGACACGGAACAGCGAGTCGTGGAAGGCGGTACGGGCCGCCCGCACCTGGTCGGGGGTGACCGGGCGGAGCAGCAGGGCGTCGACGGAGGCGACGGGCGCGCCGGTCTCGTCGGCCAGGTCCACGGAGACGGTGTCCTGCCCGGCGGGGGCCAGGCGGACGCGCACGGCGCGGGCGCCGACGGCGTGCAGGGCGACGCCGGTCCACGAGAACGGCAGTCGACCGTGCTCGGTGTCCTCCAGCAGGGAGCCCATGCCGACGGAGTGCAGGGCGGCGTCCAGCAGGGCCGGGTGCAGGCCGAACAGGGCTGCCTCGGCGTGCGCCTGCTCGGGCAGCCGAACCTCGGCGAAGACCTCGTCGGCGCGCTGCCAGGCGGCGGTCAGGCCCTGGAAGACCGGCCCGTAGGCGAATCCGGAGGCGGTGAGGTAGTCGTAGAGGCCGTCCACGGGTACGGCGGTGGCGCCCTGTGGCGGCCAGACGGCCAGGTCGGCGCCGGTGCGCGTGGTGTCGCGGGCGCCGGCGGGGGCGAGGAAGCCGGTGGCGTGCCGGGTCCAGGCGCCTTCGCCCCAGGTGTCGTCGGCGGCGTCCTCGGGCCGGGAGTGCAGGGTCAGCGAGCGCCGGCCGTCGGCATCGGGCGCTCCGACGGCGAGCTGGATCTGTACGCCGCCGTGCGGGGGCAGGGCCAGGGGGGCCTGGAGGGTGAGTTCGTCGAGGAGTTCGCAGCCGGTGTGCTCGCCGGCCTGGAGGGCGAGTTCCACGAAGGCGGTGCCGGGCAGCAGCACGGTGTCCATGACCGTGTGGTCGGCGAGCCAGGGGTGGGTGGCCAGGGAGAGCCGGCCGGTGAACAGGTAGCCGTCGCCGTCGGCCAGGGCGATGGCCGCGCCGAGCAGCGGGTGGTCGGCGGAGCCGATGCCGGCGGCGGTGACGTCGCCGGTCCAGGCGGTGGGCTGCTCGGGCCAGTACAGCCGGCGCTGGAAGGCGTAGGTGGGCAGCTCGATCCGGGTGCCGTCGCGGCCGGCGAACACGGCGGACCAGTCCAGGGCGAGGCCGTGGGCGTGGGCCTGGGCGACGGCGGCGGCGAACGCGGCCGGCTCGGGGCGGTCGGCGCGCAGCGCGGGCACGAAGACGGCGTCCTCGCGGTCGGCGAGGCAGTCCTGGGCCAGGGCGGTGAGGACGCCGCCGGGGCCGATCTCGACGAAGGTGGTGACGCCGAGCGCGGCGAGGCCGCGGACCCCGTCGAGGAAGCGGACGGCCTCGCGGACGTGCCGGACCCAGTAGTCGGGGGTGCAGATCTCCTCGGCGGTGACGGAGGCGCCGGTGAGGTTGGAGACGATCGGGATGACGGGCGGCGCGTAGGAGACGGCCTCGGCGGCCTCCCGGAACGCGTCGAGCATGTCGTCCATGAGCGGGGAGTGGAAGGCGTGGCTGACGGTCAGCCGCTTGGTGCGGCGGCCGCGGGCGCGCAGGGTCTCGGCGAGGGCCGTGGCCGCGTCCTCGGCGCCGGAGACGACCACCGAGCGGGGGCCGTTGACGGCGGCGATGGACACCCGGTCGGTGAGGAGCGGGGTGACCTCGTCCTCGGTCGCCTCGACGGCGATCATCGCGCCGCCGGCGGGCAGGGCCTGCATCAGCCGACCGCGGGCGGCCACCAGGGCGGCCGCGTCGGGCAGGGTGAGGACGCCGGAGACATGGGCGGCGGCGAGTTCGCCGATGGAGTGTCCGATGAGGAAGTCGGCAGTCAGGCCCCACTGTTCGAGCTGCCGGTAGAGGGCGACCTCGACGGCGAACAGGGCGGCCTGGGTGTAGGCGGTGGCGTCGAGCAGCGCCGCCTCGGGGGTGCCTTCGGCGGCGAACAGGACCTCGTACAGGGGGCGTTCGAGGTGCCGGTCGAGTTCGGCCTGGACCGCGTCGAGGGCGCGGGCGAACTCCGGGTGGGTGGCGTACAGTTCGCGGGTCATACCGGGGCGCTGGCTGCCCTGGCCGGTGAACAGGAAGGCGGTGTTTCCCTCGCCGACGGCGCCGAGGACCGCGGTCGGGGGCTGCTCGCCGGCGGCGAGCGCGTCGAGGCCGGCGAGCAGCTGCTCCCGGCCGTCGGCGAACAGGACGGCCCGGCGGTCCAGCGCGGAGCGGCTGGTGGCCAGGGAGAAGCCGAGGTCGGTGAGGGAAGCGGGGTCGGCGGCGAGTTCGGGGTGGGCGCGCAGGTGGGCGGCCAGCCGGCCGGCCTGGGCGCGCAGGCCCTCGTCGCCGTGGCCGGACACCAGCAGCGGCACCGGCCCGCCGGCGCCTTCCGCCGAAGCCCGACCGGCTCCGGCGTCGGTGGTGTGGGTCTCCCCCGGCGTCGCGGGGGTGCCGGCGGGCGGGGCCTGCTCGATGACGGTGTGGGCGTTGGTGCCACTGACGCCGAAGGAGGAGATGCCGGCGCGGCGCGGCTGACCGGTCTCGGGCCACGGCACGGCCCGGGAGAGCAGTTCGACGTCGCCGGTGGACCAGTCGACGGCGCTCGACGGCCGGTCGATGTGGAGGGACTCGGGCAGGACGCCGTGCTCCATCGCGAGGACCATCTTGATGATGCCCGCGACACCGGCGGCTGCCTGGGTGTGCCCGATGTTGGACTTGATGGAGCCCAGCCACAACGGCCGGCCCTCGGGCCGGTTCTGGCCGTAGGTGGCCAGGATGGCCTGGGCCTCGATGGGGTCGCCGAGGGTGGTGCCGGTGCCGTGCGCCTCGACCACGTCGACCTGCGCCGGGGTGAGCCCGGCGTTGGTCAGCGCCTGGCGGATGACGCGCTGCTGGGAGGGGCCGTTGGGGGCGGTGAGGCCGTTGGAGGCACCGTCCTGGTTGATCGCCGAGCCCCGGACCACGGCGAGCACCGGGTGGCCGTTGCGGCGGGCGTCGGCGAGCTTCTCCACGAGGAGCATGCCGACGCCCTCGCCCCAGCCGGTGCCGTCGGCGCCGTCGGCGAACGGCTTGCACCGGCCGTCGGGAGCGAGTCCGCGCTGCCGGCTGAACTGCACGAAGGCGCGCGGGCTGGACATGAGGGTGACACCGCCGGCCAGGGCCATGGTGCACTCGCCGTTGCGCAGCGCCTGCACCGCGAGGTGCAGGGCGACGAGGGAGGCGGAGCAGGCGGTGTCGACGGTGACGGCGGGGCCTTCGAGGCCGAAGGTGTACGAGAGCCGGCCGGAGACGACGCTGGCGGCGTTGCCGGTCAGGAGGTACTGCTCGACCCCCTGGGGGACCCCGTCGCGCAGCAGGTCGGGGTAGTCCTGGCCGTTGGTGCCGATGAACACGCCGGCCTTGCTGCCGCGCAGGGTCGCCGGGTCGAGGCCGGCGCGCTCGAAGGTCTCCCAGGAGGTTTCGAGCAGCAGGCGCTGCTGCGGGTCCATGCCGAGGGTCTCGCGCGGGCTGATCCCGAAGAAGCCGGCGTCGAACTCGCCCACGCCGTCGAGGAATCCGCCTTCGCGGGTGTACGAGGTGCCCCGCTGGTCGGGGTCGGCGTCGTACAGGGACTCGATGTCCCAGCCGCGGTCGGTCGGGAAGTCCGTGATGGCGTCCCGACCGCCGGCCACCAGGTCCCAGAGGTCCTCCGGCGACTGGATGCCGCCGGGGAACCTGCAGGCCATGCCGACGATCGCGATCGGCTCCGGCTCCTGGGCCTCGACCTCGCGCAGGCGCTGCCGCGTCTGGTGCAGATCGGCCGTCACCCGCTTCAGGTAGCCGATGATCTTGTCCTGATCCGCCGCCTGCTCCGCCATTGGAACCTCACCCATGCTCGTCACAAACCCTTGTGCTGTTACTGCCTGCTGTCCGCTGTGCTAGATACCGAGCTCGTTCTCGATGAAGTCGAAGAGCTCGTCGGTCGTGGCTTCCTGGAGCTTCTCGGCCACGGCCTCGCCGCTCGAAGGGGCTTGCGGTTCACCCCACTTCGCCAGGAGTGCCTGCAGGCGCGAGGCGATGTCGGCGCGCGTCGCGCCGTCCGGGTCGAGGACGGAGAGCGCGGATTCGAGCTTTTCGAGTTCCGCGAGGCCGGGCGCCGCCGCGGTGCTTCCGTCCTCAACGATCTCGGCCCGCAGGAACTCGGCGAGGATCGCCGGGGTCGGGTGGTCGAAGACCAGCGTCGCCGGGAGCTTCAGTCCGGTGGCGGCGTTCAGCCGGTTGCGCAGTTCCAGCGCGATCAGGGAGTCGAAGCCGAGCTCCTTGAACGCGCGGCTCGCGCCCACCTCGTCGGTACCGGCGTGCCCGAGTGCGGTCGCCGCCTGCGTACGCACCAACTCCAGTACGGTCAGGGCCTGTTCGGCCTGCGGCATCGCCGCGAGTCGGCGGCGCAGCGCCTCCCCCGGGGCCCCGCCCCCGGCCGCCTCACCGGCGGCCGGGGCCGGCTGCGCGAGCCGGCGCACCTCGGGCAGATCGCCGAGGAAAGGGCTGGGCCGTACGGCGGTGTAGCCCGGCGTGAACCGGTCCCACTGGATGTCGGCGACGGCCACCGCGGGTTCGGCGTGGTCGAGGACCTGCTGGAGTGCGCGGATCGCGGCGCGCGGCGCCATGGCGGGCACCCCGCCGCGGTCGAGGCGTTCCCCGATGGCACCGCCGGCGGCGAGTCCGCTGTCGCCCCAGCGGCCCCAGGCCACCGAGGTCGCGGGCAGGCCGTCGGCGTGCCGCTGCTCGGCGAGGGCGTCGAGGTAGGAGTTGGCGGCCGCGTAGTTGCCCTGGCCGGCGTCACCGAGGGTGCCGGCGACTCCGGAGAACAGGACGAACGCCGACAGGTCGAGGTCGCGGGTCAGCTCGTGGAGGGTCAGCGCCGCGTCCGCCTTGGGGGCGAGTACGGTCGCGAACCGCTCGGGGGTGAGCCCGTCGATGACCCGGTCGTCGAGAACACCGGCGGTGTGCACGACGGCGGTCAGCGGCCGGTCGGCCGGGACGGTCGCGAGGAGCGCGGAGACGGCGTCGCGGTCGGCCATGTCGCAGGCCGCGAGGGTGACTTCGGCGCCGAGCGCGGTGAGTTCCTCGCGGAGTTCGGCCGCGCCGGGCGCGTCGGGGCCGCGCCGGCTGGTCAGGATCAGGTGCTCGGCGCCGTTCTCGGCGAGCCAGCGGGCCACGTGGGCGCCGAGGGCGCCCGTGCCGCCGGTGACCAGGGTGGTGCCGCGCGGTTTCCAGGCGGGCACGATCGGCGCGTCCGCGAGGGAGGCGTGGGAGAGCCGGCGCCCGTAGAGCCCGGAGGCGCGGAGCGCCACCTGGTCCTCGGCTACGTTCCCGGCCAGCACCCCGACGAGCCGGTCCAGGGTCCGCTCGTCGGCCTGCGTGGGCAGGTCGAGGAGACCGCCCCAGCGGTCGGGGAACTCCAGCGCGGCGGTACGGCCGAAGCCCCACAGGAGTGCCTGCGCGGGATCCTGGAGCCGCTCGGACGGGGCCACGGAGACGGCACCGCGGGTGACGCACCACAGGGGCGCGGCCACGTCGGCGTCGCCGAGGGCCTGGACCAGCGCGGCGGTCGACAGCAGTCCGGGGTACTCGCGCAGCCGCCCGGGGCCTTCGGTGCAGCTGTCGCCGAGGGCGAGGAGGGAGAGCACACCGGCGAAGTCGGTGCCGTCGCCGGTGGTGGCCTTCAGGGTGGTGGTGAGCGCGTCCCGGTCGGCGGCGTCGGCCGGCACGGTCACCGTGCGGACCTCCGCTCCGCGGTCGGCCAGCGTACGGAGCACGGCGGCGGCCGTGTCACCGGCCGGACCGGCCGGGCCCTCGGGGACAACTACCAGCCAGGTCCCCGACAGTCGGGCGGTGCCGGCTTCGGTCAGCGGCTTCCAGGTGACGCGGTAGCGCCAGCCATCCACGGTGGACTGCTCGCGGCTCTCGCGCCGCCAGGAGGACAGCGCGGGGAGCAGGGCGGTCAGCGGCTGGTCGTCGTCGATCCGCAACTCGGCGCTGATCGCGGCGAGGTCCTCGCGTTCGACGGCGTCCCAGAAGCGGGCGTCGAGCGCGCTTTCGGCGGGGAGAGCCTCCGGCTCGACCGGGGCCGCCTCCGGCCACAACCGCTGGGACTGGAAGGCGTAGGTGGGCAGGTCCACACGGCGGGCACCGGTGCCCGCGAACACCGCGTCCCAGTCCACGGTCACGCCATGGACGTATGCCTCACCGAGGGAGAGCCAGAAACGCTCCAGCCCGCCTTCGTTGCGGCGCAAGGACCCCAGGACGGCGGCCTCACGGCCGACGTCCTCGACGGTCTCCTGCATACCGACGGTCAGCACCGGGTGCGGACTGGACTCCACGAACACACCGAAGCCCCGCTCCAACAGCGTCCAGGTCGCCTCCTCCAGCTCCACCGTCTGCCGCAGATTACGGAACCAGTAACCCGCATCCAGCTCAGGCCCCTTGACCCACTCACCGGTCACGGTGGACAAGAACGGCACCTCGGCCGCCCGCGGGGCGATCGGCGCCAGCAACTCAGCCAGCTCCTCGCGCAGGAGGTCGACCTGCGCGGAGTGCGAGGCGTAGTCCACCGCGATCCGCTTGGCCCGCACGCCATCGGTCTCACAGGCGGCCAGGAACTCATCCAGCGCCTGGACCTCACCGGAAACGACCACGGAGGAAGGCCCGTTGGCCGCCGCGACGGAGATCCGCTCCTCACCCCACGGCGCGATCCGCACCCGAACCTCAGCAGCCGGCAACGGCACCGACACCATGCCACCCAGCCCGGCCAGCACCCGGCCGATGGCCTGACTCCGCAACGCCACCACCCGGGCCGCGTCCTCCAGCGACAGAATCCCCGCCACACACGCGGCCGCGATCTCACCCTGCGAGTGACCGATCACCGCACCCGGACGCACACCCGCCGCCCGCCACACCTCCGCCAGCGAGACCATCACCGAGAACAAAGCCGGCTGGACCACATCCACCCGCTCCAACGACGGCGCACCCTCAACACCACGCAGCACATCCACCAACGACCAGTCGGTGAAAGGCTCCAGCGCCTTCGCACACTCATCCACTCGGGCTGCAAACACGGGTGAAGCGTCCAACAGCGCGTCCGCCATGCCCACCCATTGCGACCCCTGTCCCGGGAACACGAAGGCGGTCTTACCCCTGATGACCGACCCCTGGACCAGCAGGGGTGCGGTGCCGCCGGCGGCCAGGGTGGCCAGGCCCGCGAGGTGTTCCTCCCGGTTCCGGCCGATCAGTACCGCGCGGCGGTCGTGGGCCGTGCGGGTGGTGGCCAGGGAGTGGCCGATATCGCCGCTTCGCAGGTCAGAGCGGGTGGCGAGGTGGTTCAGCAGGCGATCCGCCTGCGCGTACAGCGCCTTCTCGGTCTTGGCCGTGAGCGGCCAGGGCAGCGGGGTCGGGTGGTCGGAGCCGGTGTCGTCCGGGGTGGTCGCGGTCAGTAGGGGGTGGGGGGCCGGCAACACAGGGGTCCCCTGCTCGTCGGCTCCGGCGGACCCCGCGGCCGGGGCCTGCTCGATGATGGCATGGGCGTTCGTTCCGCTGAATCCGAACGACGAAACACCCGCACGCCGGGGGCGGTCGCCGGTCTCGGGCCAGGCGCGCTGCTCGGTGAGCAGGGCCACCTCGCCCGCGCTCCAGTCCACGTGCGGGGTGGGCTCGGCGATGTGGAGGCTCTGCGGCAGTACGCCGTGCTGCATGGACAGCACGATCTTCATCACGCCGGCGACGCCGGCCGCGGCTTGGGCGTGGCCGATGTTGGACTTGATGGAGCCGAGCAGCAGTGGCCTTCCCTCGGGCCGGTCCTGGCCATAGGTGGCGAGCAGGGCCTGGGCCTCGATGGGGTCGCCGAGGGTGGTGCCGGTGCCGTGGGCTTCCACGACGTCCACCTCGGCCGGGCTCAGGCGGGCGTTGGCCAGGGCCTGGCGGATGACCCGCTGCTGGGACGGACCGTTGGGCGCGGTGAGGCCGTTGGAGGCACCGTCCTGGTTGATCGCCGTACCGCGGATGACGGCCAGCACCGGGTGGCCGTTGCGCCTCGCGTCCGACAGGCGCTCGACGAGCAGCATGCCGACGCCCTCGGCCGGGCTGAAGCCGTCGGCGTCGGAGGAGAAGGCCTTGCAACGGCCGTCGGAGGACAGTCCGCGCTGCCGGCTGAACTCGATGAACGTGCCAGGCGTGGACATGACCGTCACACCGCCGGCGAGGGCCATGGAGCACTCCCCCGTCCGCAGCGCCTGCACCGCGAGGTGCAGGGCGACGAGGGAGGCGGAGCAGGCGGTGTCGACGGTGACGGCGGGGCCTTCGAGGCCGAAGGTGTAGGAGAGCCGGCCGGAGACGACGCTGCCCGCGCTGCCGGTGGCCAGGTGTCCTTCCAGGCCCTCGGCGGCGGCGTCGTGCACGAGGTGGGAGTAGTCGGAGCCGTTGGTGCCGACGAACACGCCGGACTGGCTGCCGCGCAGGGTCTCCGGGTCGATGCCGGCCCGCTCGAACGCCTCCCAGGAGGTCTCCAGCAGCAGGCGCTGCTGCGGGTCCATGGCGAGCGCCTCGCGCGGGGAGATCCCGAAGAACGCCGGGTCGAAGGAGGCCGCGTCGGTGAGGAAGCCGCCCTCACGGGTGTACGAGGTGCCCTGCGCGTTGGGGTCGGGGTCGTACAGCGCCTCGACGTCCCAGCCGCGGTCGGCGGGGAACTGCGAGAGGGCGTCCCCGCCAGAGGCGAGCAGCTGCCACAGTTCCTCGGGGCTGCGGACGCCGCCGGGGAAGCGGCAGCTCATCGCGACGACGGCGATGGGCTCGGCATCGGAGCCGGCAGCGGCGGCCGTCGGCACGGTCGTGGCGGCCGTCGCGCCCTGGCCGGCGAGCTCGGCCCGCAGGTGTCGGGAGAGGACGGTGGGCGTGGGGTAGTCGAAGACGAGGGTGGGCGGCAGCTTGAGCCCGACGGCGGCGTTCAGGCGGTTGCGCAGCTCGACGGAGGTGAGGGAGTCGAAGCCCAGCTCCTTGAACGCCCGCCCGGCCTCGACGGCGTCCGGTCCGGTGTAGCCGAGGACGCTGGCGACGGCGGTACGGACCAGCTCCAGCAGCAGGCGTTCCTGCTCGGCCTCGGGCTGCCCGGCGAGCTGTCGGGCGAGCACGGCGGCGTTGCCGCTGTCCTCGGCCGCGTCGGTCCGGGCGGCCTCCACGACCTGGCGCGCCTCGGGCAGGTCGTGCAGCAGCGGTCGGGCGCGGCCGGAGGTGAAGGCAAGGACGAAGCGCTTCCACTCCATGTCCGCGACGGTCAGGGTGGTCTCGTCCCGGTCCAGAGCGTGCTGGAGGGCGCTGACGGCCCGTTCGGGGGCCATCTCGATGACGCCGTGGCGGCGCATCCGGTCACCGACGGCGCCTTCGGCCATGCCGCCGTCGCCCCAGGGGCCCCAGGCGAGCGAGGTGGCGGGCAGCCCGGCGGCCCGCCGGTACTCGGCGAAGGCGTCGAGGAAGGCGTTGCCGGGAGCGTAGTTGCCCTGGCCGGGGGCGCCGAATGTGGCGGCGAACGAGGAGAAGAGGACGAACGCGGACAGGTCGAGCTCGCGAGTCAGCTCGTGCAGGTGCCGCGTCGCGTCGACCTTGACCCGGAAGACCCGCTCGACCTGCTCAGGCGTGAGCGCCTCGATGACCCCGTCGTCGAGGACGGCCGCCGTGTGCACGACGGCGGTCAGCGGCTGCTCGGCGGGGACAGCGGCGAGGAGTGCGGCGAGGGCGTCGCGGTCGCCGACATCGCAGGCGGCGATCGTCACCTGGGCGCCGAGCGCGGCGAGTTCCGCGCGGAGCTCGGCGGCGCCGGGAGCGTCGGGGCCGCGTCGGCTGGTCAGGATCAGGTGCTCGGCACCGTTCGAGGCGAGCCAGCGGGCCACGTGGGCGCCGAGCGCGCCCGTACCGCCGGTGACCAGCGTCGTACCGCTCGGCCGCCAGTCACGCACGACCGGGGTCTCGGCCAGACGGGCCCGGACGAGCCGACGTACGAACAGCCCGGAAGGCCGGACGGCGACCTGGTCCTCGGCGGCGTCCCCGGCCAGGACACCCACCAGCCGGTCCAGGCTCCGGTCGTCGGCCTGCGCGGGCAGGTCGATCAGGCCGCCCCAGCGCTCGCCGTGCTCCAGCGCGGTCACCCGGCCGAGACCCCAGATCGGGGCCTGCGCCGGATCGGTCTGCCGCTCGGAACGGGTCACGGAGACCGCGTCCCGGGTGACGCACCACAGGGGCGCGGACACGTCGGCGTCGCCGAGCGACTGGACGAGGGAGAGGGTGGCGATCACACCCGGGGCCGCGTCGGTCCCGGCGGAGGTCAGGAGCGACAGCACACCCGCGACGGCGGGGCCGTCGGCGAGCGCTGCACGGATCCGCTCGGCCAGCTCGGCGCGGGCGTCCTGGGTGCGGGGGACGGCGATCGGCCGTACGTCGGCGCCATGTTCGGCGAGGGCGCGCAGGACCGGGTCCACCGCCTCGGTCTCGGCCTCGGGGACCGCGACCAGCCAGGTGCCGGAGAGACGGGAGCCGGTGGCGGGCTCGGCGGCCGGCTTCCAGGTGATCCGGTAGCGCCAGCCGTCGACGGTGGACCGTTCCTGGCTCTGCCGCCGCCAGGAGGACAGAGCGGGCAGCAGCGCCGTCAGCGCGTCGTCCGCGTCGATGTCCAACTCGGTGGTGAGAGCGGCCACATCGTTGGCCTCAACGGCTTCCCAGAACCGGGCGTCGGCCGTGTCGGCCGGGTAGCCGGCGGCTTCCGACTCCGGGGCGGTGCCGCTCTCCAGCCAGAAGTGCTCCTGCTGGAAGGCGTAGGTGGGCAGGTCCACACGGCGGGCACCGGTGCCCGCGAACACCGCGTCCCAGTCCACGGTCACGCCATGGACGTATGCCTCACCGAGGGAGAGCCAGAAACGCTCCAGCCCGCCTTCGTTGCGGCGCAGGGACCCCAGGACGGCGGCCTCACGGCCGGCGTCCTCGATGGTCTCCTGCATACCGACGGTCAGCACCGGGTGCGGGCTGGACTCCACGAACACACCGAAGCCCTGCTCCAACAGCGTCCGGGTCGCCTCCTCCAGCTCCACCGTCTGCCGCAGATTACGGAACCAGTAACCCGCATCCAGCTCAGGCCCCTTGACCCACTCACCGGTCACGGTGGACAAGAACGGCACCCCGGCCGCCCGCGGAGTGATCGGCGCCAGCAACTCAGCCAACTCCTCACGCAGGAGGTCGACCTGCGCGGAGTGCGAGGCGTAGTCCACCGCGATCCGCTTGGCCCGCACCCCGTCCGCCTCACAGGCGGCCAGGAACTCATCCAGCGCCTGAACCTCACCGGAAACGACCACGGAGGACGGGCCGTTGGCCGCCGCGACGGAGATCCGCTCCTCACCCCACGGCGCGATCCGCACCCGAACCTCAGCAGCCGGCAACGGCACCGACACCATGCCACCCAGCCCGGCCAGCACCCGGCCGATGGCCTGGCTCCGCAACGCCACCACCCGGGCCGCGTCCTCCAGCGACAGAATCCCCGCCACACACGCGGCCGCGATCTCACCCTGCGAGTGACCGATCACCGCACCCGGACGCACACCCGCCGCCCGCCACACCTCCGCCAGCGACACCATCACCGAGAACAAAGCCGGCTGGACCACATCCACCCGCTCCAACGACGGCGCACCCTCAACACCACGCAGCACATCCACCAACGACCAGTCGGTAAAGGGCTCCAGCGCCTTCGCACACTCATCCACCCGCGCGGCGAACGCAGGCGACGACTCCAGCAGGCCGGCGGCCATACCCACCCACTGCGAACCCTGCCCCGGGAACACGAACGCCGTCTTACCGCCGACCACCGACCCCGTCACCACACCCGCGGCCAGACCACCCGAAGCCACCGCGCCCACACCCGCGGCGTGATCACCCAGCACCACCGCCCGATGCTCCAGCCCCGCACGCGTCGACGCCAGCGACCACCCCACATCCACCGGATCCACATCCGGCACGCCAGCCAGCCAACCGCCAAGCCGCTCGGCCTGCGCCCGCAGCGCCGCGGCGCTCTTGCCGGACAGCACCCACGGCACCACCGGCATGCCCGAACGCCCATCAGCCTCCGCGTCCTCGGCGGCCTCAACCTCAGCCTCAGCCTCCGGCGCCTGCTCCACGATCACATGGGCGTTCGTCCCACTGAACCCGAAAGACGACACACCCGCGCGACGCGGATGCGTCGTCCCCGGCCAGGCGACGGTCTCGCCGATGAGGGAGACGGCGCCCGCCTCCCAGTCGACGTGCGGGGTGGGCTCGTCGAGGTGGAGGGTCTTCGGTACGAGGCCGTGCCGCATCGCCTGCACCATCTTGATGATGCTCGCGACGCCGGCGGCGGCCTGGGTGTGGCCGATGTTGGACTTGATCGAGCCGAGCAGCAGCGGCCGGTCGGCCGGACGGTCCTGGCCGTAGGTGGCGAGCAGGGCCTGGGCCTCGATCGGGTCGCCGAGGGTGGTGCCGGTGCCGTGCGCCTCGACCACGTCCACGTCGGCGGCGGCCAGGCGGGCGTTGGTGAGGGCCTGGTGGATGACCCGCTGCTGCGAGGGGCCGTTGGGGGCGGTGAGGCCGTTGGAGGCACCGTCCTGGTTGATCGCGCTGCCGCGGATCACGGCGAGCACCGGATGGCCGTTGCGCTGTGCGTCGGACAGCCGCTCCACGAGGAGCATGCCGACGCCCTCGCCCCAGCCGGTGCCGTCGGCGGCGGCGGCGAAGGGCTTGCAGCGGCCGTCGGGGGCCAGGCCGCGCTGCCGGCTGAACTCGGTGAAGGTGGCCGGGGTCGCCATCACGGTCACACCGCCGGCGAGGGCCATGGAGCACTCCCCCGCCCGCAGGGCCTGCACCGCCAGGTGCAGAGTGACCAGGGAGGAGGAGCAGGCGGTGTCGACGGTGACGGCCGGGCCCTCCAGGCCGAACGTGTAGGCCACGCGGCCGGAGGCGATGCTTCCGGAGCTGCCGGTGCCGAGGAAGCCCTCGACGCCCTCGGGGACGGAGTCGAGACGGGCGGTGTAGTCGTGGTACATCACGCCGGCGAAGACGGCGGTTCGGCTGCCACGCAGGGAAGTCGGGTCGATGCCGGCCCGCTCGAACGACTCCCAGGAGGTCTCCAGCAGCAGCCGCTGCTGCGGGTCCATCGCCATGGCCTCGCGCGGGGAGATCCCGAAGGGGGCGGGGTCGAAGCGGGCGGCGTCGTAGAGGAAGCCGCCCTCGCTGACGTAGCTGGAGCCGGCGCTGTCGGGGTCGGCGTCGTAGAGGGTCTCGACGTCCCAGCCGCGGTCGACCGGGAATCCGGAGATCGCGTCGTGGCCGTCGGCGACGAGCCGCCACAGGTCCTCGGGGGTGCGGACACCGCCGGGGTAGCGGCAGCTCATCGCGACGATCGCGATCGGCTCCTGGTTCTGCTCCTCGACCTCGCGCAGCCGCCTTCGGGCCTGGCGCAGATCGGCGGTCGCCCGCTTGAGGTAGTCGCGAAGCTTGTCCTCGTTCACCATGTGCGTCGGCTCCATGCCAGAGAGGCGGTCGTACGGGTCTGTTCGTGCGGCAGAAAAGGGGGTCGCCGGGCGGGGCAGGGGGAAGGCCCCGCCCGGCGGGCTCAAAGGCGCTCGGCGACGCTCAGGAAGCGCCGAGTTCGTCGTCGAGCAGGTCGAAGAGCTCTTCGTCGGTAGCCACGTCAAGGTCGTCGTCGTAGTGCTCGTCGGTCGCGGTGGCGGTCGCGGTCCGGCCGGTGTCCTGGCCGGCGCTCCACTTGGCCATGAGGGCCTGGAGGCGCATGGTGATCCGCGAGCGGGTGACGCTGTCCGCGTCCGTGGCCGCCGTGGCGCCCAACGCGGTTTCCAGTCGGTCGAGTTCACCGAACACGGTGGGTCCGGTGTCGTCGAGGGCGAGCGCGGAGCGCAGGTAGTGGCTCAATTGCTCGGGGGTCGGGTGGTCGAAGATGAGCGTGGCCGGGAGTCGGAGCCCGGTGGCCGCGCCGAGGCGGTTGCGCAGCTCGACCGCCGTCAGCGAGTCGAAGCCGAGTTCCTTGAACGCGCTGCCGGGTTCGATGGCGGCCGCGCCGCTGTGGCCCAGTACCTGGGCGACATGGGTGCAGACCAGGTCGAGCAGTACCCGGTCCCGTTCGGCGGGCGGGAGTTGGGCCAGCCGTTCCGCCGTCGAGACCGGGGTGTCGGCGGTCGCGCCGCTCGCCTTGCGGCGTACGGGCGTACGGAGCAGGCCGCGCAGCAGGGGTGCCACGTGGTCGTCCACCTGGGCCTGGAGGGCGGCCAGGTCGAGCCGGGTGGGCACGAGCAGGCTCTCGGTCGGTGCCCGCAGGGCGGCGTCGAAGAGGGTCAGGCCGTCGGCGGCCGACAGCGCGTTCATGCTGGCGCGGCCGAGGCGCCGGCGGTCCTGCTCGTCGAGGGTCGCGGCCATGCCGGCCTCGTCGTCCCACAGGCCCCAGGCGAGGGAGAGGCCCGCCAGGCCCTGCGCCCGGCGGTGTTGGGCGAGCGCGTCGAGGAAGGTGTTGCCCGCCGCGTAGTTGGCCTGTCCGGCGTTGCCGAACACGCCCGCCGCTGAGGAGAACAGGACGAACGCCGCCAGGTCGAGATCCCGGGTGAGTTCGTGCAGGTTCCATGCCGCGTCGGCCTTGGGCCGCAGCACGTTGGCGACCCGGTCGGGGGTGAGCGCGGTGACGGTGCCGTCGTCGAGCAGACCGGCGGTGTGCACGACGGCGGTCAGCGGATGCTCGGCGGGTACGGAGTCCAGCAGGGCGGCCAGCGCCTCCCGGTCGGCCGCGTCGCAGGCCGCCCAGGTGACCTGGGCGCCCGCCGAGGTGAGCGCGTCGGTGAGTTCGCCGGCGCCGGCCGCCGCGGCGCCGCGCCTGCTGGTGAGCAGCAGGTGCCGTACGCCGTGCTCGGCGACGAGGTGCCGGGCGAGCAGGCCGCCCAGGGTGCCGGTGGCTCCGGTGATCAGGACCGTGCCCTCGGGGTCCGGGCCCTGACCGGCGGGGGTGTCGTCGGAGGGCGCGGTGAGGGTGGCGCGGGCCAGGCGGGGGGCTCGTACGATGCCTTCGCGCAGGGCGAGTTGGGTCTCGTCGGTGCCGAGGGCGGCGGGCAGGGGGTTGTGGGAGGCGTCCTCGGCGTCGAGGTCGACCAGCACGAACCGGTCCGGGTGCTCGGCCTGGGCGGAGCGCACCAGACCCCATACCGCCGCGTGCGCGAGGTCCGTCACGTCCTCGCCGGGGTGCGTGGCGACGGCGCAGCGGGTGACGAACGCCAGCCGGGACGCGGCGAACCGCTCGTCCGCCAGCCACCCCTGGACCAGGGTCAGGGCGTGGCCGGTCACGGCGTGCGCGGCCTCGGCCGGGTGCGCCGCGGCACGGCCGGCGCCCGGCGTGGCGAGGTCGGGGGCCAGGGAGACGAGGACCGTCCGTGGGGCCGGCTCGCCCAGGGCCTCGGCCATGTCGAAGGCCTCGGCCAGGGCGCTCAGGTCCGGATGGGTCGCCTCGGCCGGGTCGTCGAGTGCCCCGGTACGTTCCAGGCCGGCGCCCACCTTGAGCGGGTCCGCGCCCAGCAACGCCCAGCCTGCGGCGAACCCTGGCGGGGTGTCGGGCAGTGCCAGGTCGGTCCAGTCGATCCGGAAGAGCGACTCGCGGACGGGTCCGGCACCGGTGCCCGCGGCGGCCGCGAGGGCGCCGGGGGCGAAGGGCCGCAGGACGAGCGAGTCCACGGTCAGAACGGGCTGCCCGGTCGCGTCCCACAGGCTCAGCGCCACCGCGTCACGGCCGGCCGGTGCCATCCGTACGCGCAGCGCGGCGGCGCCGGCGGCGTGCAGCCGTACGCCGTCCCAGGAGAACGGCAGCCGCGCGCCTTCCGGGCCCTCAGGGAAGAACTCCCCGAGCCCGACGGCGTGCAGCGCGGCGTCGAGCAGCGCGGGGTGGAGTCCGTAGCGGGCGGCTTCCGCGAGGCGGTCCTCGTCGAGGGCGACCTCGGCGAACACCTCGTCGCCGAGCCGGTGGGCCTGGCGCAGGTTGCGGAAGGCGGGACCGTAGCCGAGGCCGATGGCGTCGAAGCCGGGGTAGAGGTCGTCCACCGGGCACTCGACGGCGCCGGCCGGCGGCCACTCCCTCAGGGCCTGGGGGTCGGTGTCCTGGCTGTCGGGGGCGAGGACGCCGTCGGCGTGCCGGGTCCACGGCTCGTCGGGGGCGGCCTGCTCGGGACGCGAGTAGACCTGCACGGCCCGGCGGCCGTGCGCGTCCGGTTCTGCCACGGCGAGCCGCAGCTGTGTCCCGCCGGTCTCGGGCAGCACCAGCGGCACTTCCAGGGTCAGTTCGTCCAGCCGGCCGCAGCCGGTGTGGTCGCCCGCGCGGACGGCCAGTTCCACCAGCGCGGCGCCCGGCACCAGCACCGTACCGGCGACGCGGTGGTCGGCCAGCCAGGGGTGGGTGCGCAGCGAGAGCCGCCCGGCGAACAGGAACCCGTCCGAGTCGGGCAGGTCGACGGCCGCCCCGAGCAGCGGGTGCGCGGTGGCGCCGAGTCCGGCGGAGGCCACGTCGCCCGCGAGGGCGTGCGCGGGCGCCTCCAGCCAGTACCGCTGCCGCTGGAAGGCGTAGGTGGGCAGGTCGACCCGGCGCGCGCCGGTGCGCGCGTAGTACGCCTCCCAGTCGAGGGCGATGCCGCGCAGGTGCGCCTGGGCGAGGGCTGCGGCGAGGGTCAACTCCTCGGGGCGGTCGGCGCGCAGGACGGGGGCGAAGGCCACAGCGTCGTGCTCATCGCGCTCGTCTCGGGTGAGGCAGTCCTGGGCGAGCGCGGAGAGCACGCCGTCGGGCCCGAGTTCGAGGTACGTGGTGGCGCCGGCGTCCTCCAGGGCACGTATGCCGTCGAGGAAGCGGACGGCCTCACGGACGTGCCGGACCCAGAACTCGGCCGAGCCCATCTCGTCCGTGACCAGGGCGCCGGTCAGGTTCGACACGACCGGAACACGCGGAGCCTGGTAAGTCAGCCCCTGCGCGACCTCGCGAAAGGCGTCCAGCATGCCGTCCATGTGCGGGGAGTGGAAGGCATGACTGACCGTAAGGCGCTTGGTCTTGCGGCCCTGCGCCTCGAACTCGGCCGCGATCGCGACCGCCGCGTCCTCGTCACCGGCCACGACCACGGCCTGCGGGCCGTTGACCGCCGCGATACTCACGCGGTCGGTCAGCAGCGGCCGAACCTCGTCCTCCGAAGCCTGGACGGCAATCATCACACCACCGGCCGGCAGCGCCTGCATCAGCCGACCACGCGCCGAGACCAAGGCGCACGCGTCCTCCAGCGAGAACACACCCGCCACATGCGCGGCGGCAATCTCACCGATGGAGTGACCGGCGACGAAGTCCGGCCTCACACCCCACGATTCGAGGAGCCGGAACAGCGCCACCTCGACCGCGAACAGCGCCGGCTGGGCGTACTCCGTCCGGTCGAGCACGGTGGCGTTCGAACCGAACAGCACATCCTTCAGGGGAAGTTCGAGGTCAAGCCGCTCCACGACGGCGTCCAGCGCGGCGGCGAACACCGGCTGGGTCTCGTACAGTTCACGGCCCATGCCGAGGCGCTGGCTGCCCTGCCCGGTGAACAGGAAGGCGAGCTTTCCGGCCGTCGGCGAGCCGTGCAGCAGGCCGGCCGGCCGGCTTCCTTCGGCGAGCGCGGCGAGGCCGGCCAGGAACCCTTCGCGGTCCTCGGCGATCACGGCGGCCCGCCGGTCGAGTGCGGTCCTGCTCGTGGCCAGGCCGTACCCGACGTCAGTCAGGGACACCTCGGGGTGCTCGAACAGGTGCACCGCCAGGCGTGCTGCCTGGTCCCGCAGCGCCTGCGGGTCCTTCGCCGAGAGGAGCCACGGCCCGCGGCCGGGTACGTGGGCGGGCTCGGGGCGCGCCTCCGCCTCGGCCGCGTCGGGGGCCTGCTCGACGATGGCGTGCGCGTTGGTGCCGCTGAAGCCGAACGAGGAGATCGCGGCCCGGCGCGGGCGGCCGGTCTCCGGCCAGTCCGTGGCCGCATCCAGGAGCGTCACCGCTCCGGCCGCCCAGTCGACGTGCGGGCTGGGCTCGTCCACGTGCAGGGTCCGGGGCAGCACCCCGTGGCGCATCGCCATGACCATCTTGATCACGCCGGCCACACCGGCGGCGGCCTGCGTGTGGCCCATGTTGGACTTGATCGAGCCGAGCAGCAGCGGCCGGTCGGCCGGTCGGTCCTGTCCATACGTCGCCAGCAGCGCCTGGGCCTCGATGGGGTCACCGAGGGTGGTGCCCGTGCCGTGCGCCTCGACGGCGTCCACCTCGGCGGCGGTCAGGCCGGCGTTGGCAAGGGCCTGGCGGATCACGCGTTGCTGGGAGGGGCCGTTGGGGGCGGTCAGGCCGTTGGAGGCGCCGTCCTGGTTGATCGCCGTACCGCGGACCACGGCCAGCACCGGGTGCCCGTTGCGGCGGGCGTCCGAGAGCCGCTCCACCAGCAGGACACCGGCGCCCTCGGCCCAGCCGGTGCCGTCCGCGTCGGCGGAGAAGGCCTTGCAGCGACCGTCGGCGGCGAGGCCCCGCTGCCGGCTGAACTCCACGAAGGCCGCGGGGGTCGCCATCACGGTCACACCCCCGGCGAGGGCGAGTGCGCACTCGCCGTTGCGCAGCGCCTGTACCGCGAGGTGCAGGGCCACCAGAGAGGACGAGCAGGCGGTGTCGACGGTGACGGCCGGACCCTCCAGGCCGTACGTGTAGGAGAGTCGGCCGGAGATGACGCTGGCCGCGTTGCCGGTGCCGAGGAAGCCCTCGACGCCTTCGGGCAGTGCGGCGAGCCGCGAGGCGTAGTCGTGGTACATGACGCCGGCGAAGACGCCGGTCCGGCTGCCGCGCAGGGATCGCGGGTCGATGCCGGCCCGCTCGAACACCTCCCAGGAGGTCTCCAGCAGCAGCCGCTGCTGCGGGTCCATGGCCACTGCCTCGCGCGGCGAGATCCCGAAGAACGCCGGGTCGAAGGCGGAGGCGTCGGACAGGAAGCCGCCCTCGCGGGCGTAGCTCGTGCCCTCCCGGCCGGGGTCGGCGTCGAAGAGGCCGTCGACGTCCCAGCCGCGGTCGTCCGGGAACCCGGAGATGACGTCGCGGCCTTCGCGGACGAGCTGCCACAGGTCCTCGGGCGACTGCACGTCACCGGGGTACCGGCAGCCCAGGCCGATGATCGCGATGGGTTCGTCGTCGCGGAAGGCGACGGTGACCGGCGCCGACGGCGCCGCGGGCGCGGCACCGAGCAGCTCGGTCCGCAGGTGTTCGGCGAGGATTGTCGCGGTCGGGTAGTCGAAGACGAGGGTGGCGGGCAGGCGCAGGCCGGTGGCGGCGCCGAGCAGGTTGCGCAGCTCGACGGCGGTGAGCGAGTCGAAGCCCAGTTCACGGAAGGAACGGTCCGCTTCGACCGCTTCGGGCCCGGCGTAGCCGAGCACGGCCGCGACCTGGGTGCGCACCAACTCGCCTACGAACGCCACCTGTTCGGCGTCCGCCAGGCCGGCGAGGCGTCCCGCCGGCGTGTCACTGGGGGCGGTGCAGCCCCGGGCGGCCCGGCGTACGGGCGTACGTACCAGGCCGGAGAGCAGCGGCGGGAGCATCCCGCTGCCCGCCTGGGCCCGCAGGGCGGCCAGGTCGAGCCTGACCGGGACGAGGAGCGACTGCTCGGCGGCCGCAGCGGCGTCGAACAGGGCCACGCCCTCGGCGGCGGTCAGGGCATTCACGCCACCCCGGCCGAGGCGCGAGACCTCGTCGGCGTCCAGCGTGCCGCCCATACCGCCGACCTCGGCCCACAGACCCCAGGCCAGCGAGGTACCCGCCAGGCCCCGCGCCGTGCGGTGGGCGGCCAGCGCGTCCAAGAAGGTATTCGCCGCCGCGTAGTTGGCCTGACCCGCACCACCGAACACACCGGCAGCGGAGGAGAAGAGCACGAACGCGGACAGGTCCAGCCCCGCCGTCAGCTCATGCAGGTTCCAGGCAGCATCCACCTTCGGACGCAGCACCGCCGACAGCCGCTCAGCCGTCAACGACCCGACGACGCCGTCGTCCAGCACACCGGCCGTATGCACCACACCCGTCAGCGGGTGCTCCGCCGGAATGCCCGCCAGAACGGCGGCCAGCGCCACGCGGTCGGCCACATCACACGCCGCCCACGACACCTGGGCACCCAGGTCCGCCAGCTCCCCCGCCAGCTCAGCCGCACCCTCAGCGGCCTCGCCGCGACGGCTCACGAGCAGCAGGTGACGAACGCCGTGCTCGACCACCAGGTGCCGAGCGAACAGCCCGCCCAGCGAACCACTCGCGCCCGTCACCAACACCGTGCCGACCGCATCCCACGCCGCGGCGGCCGTATCGGCAGCAACCGCCGCCCGCGCCAGCCTCGGCACCAGCACCGAACCGTCCCGCACCGCCACCTCGGGCTCACCCGAGGCCAGCGCGACGACCGCCCGCTCGGGCAGTACAGCTCCCTCCGCGTGCAGGTTGACCAGGGCGAACCGCCCAGGGTGCTCGGTGGCGGCGGAGCGGACCAGGCCGCACAGGGCGGCGTCCACGAGGTCACGGCCACCCGTGACGAACACCAATCGCGAGGACGCGAACCGCTCCTCGGCGAGCCAAGCCCGGATCAGGGTCAGGCCCTCGGCCGTCCGCGCGTGCACCGCCTCCGGCAGCGCGGCGCCGGCGGCAGCCGGGTCCGTGGTGACGAAGACCAGGTCCGGTACGTCGCCGGGCGCGGCCGAGGCCGCCAGTTCGGCGAGGTCGGCGTACCGGGGGCCGTCCAGGCCGGGTATCGGCTCGCCCAGCACGGCCGGGGAGACGTCGGCCGGGGCCGTCGCCGTCCGGTCTTCGGGGAGCGGGAGTTCCGTCCAGTCGACTTGGAACAGGGACTCCGGCCGGCCGCCGCGCGTGGCCGCGTCGATCCGCTCGGGCGCGACGGCCCGCAGGGCCAGCGCGTCCACCGAGGCGAGGGGGCGGCCGGTGGGGTCGGCCAGTTCCAGGGACACCGCGCCGTGGCCGGCCGGGGCGAGGCGGACCCGCGCCGCCGAGGCACCGACCGCGTGCAGGCGTACTCCGCTCCATGCGAACGGCAGCCGGGCGGCACCGGCGTCGGCGTCAGCGGCAGCCGGGGCGGCCAGGAGGTCGCCGCCCAGGGCCATGGTGTGCAGTGCGGAATCGAGCAGGGCGGGGTGCAGGCCGAAGGCCTCGGCCTCCGCCTGCGCGCGTCCGGCCAGGGCGAGTTCGGCGAAGAGTTCGCCGTCGCGCCGCCAGGCCGCCCGCAGCCCGCGGAACAGGGGCCCGTAGCCGAGTCCGGAGGCGTCGAGCAGCTCGTACGCGTCGTCCACCGGGACGGTGATCGCGTCGACCGGCGGCCAGGTGCCGAGATCGGCGCCGGCGGCGCGTACCTCGTCCGTCAGCAGACCGGCGGCGTGCTGCGCCCAGGGCTCGTCGTCGGCCCCGGCCGGTCGGGAGTAGACGGCGACCGTGCGGAGGCCGGAGTCGTCCGGCGCCCCGACGGTGACCTGGACCTGAACGGCGTCCCCGGAGTCGGAGAGGACCAGCGGGGCCTGAAGGGTCAGTTCGTCGAGGGCCGGGGCGCCGACTCGTTCTCCGGCGTGCAGGGCCAGATCGACGAAGGCCGTACCCGGGACCAGGACGGAGCCGAGGACTGCGTGGTCGGCGAGCCAGGGGTGGGTGCGCAGCGAGAGCCGGCCGGTCAGGACACAGCCGTCGGCGTCCGCGAGGGAGACCGCCGCACCCAGGAGCGGGTGTCCGGCGGTCGCGAGGCCGAGCCCGGTGGCGTCACCGGGCAGCGGGGTGCCGGTCTCCGGCCAGTAGCGCTCCCGCTGGAAGGGGTAGGTGGGCAGATCGACGCGCCGTGCGCCGGTCCCGCAGAAATGGGCGTTCCAGTCGACCGCGACACCGCGGACGTGTGCCTGGGCGAGCGCGGTGGCGAGGGTTTCCGCCTCGGGGCGGCCGGCGCGCAGGGTGGGGGTGAAGGCGGCGGTGGTCGGGTCGGTGACGCAGTCCTGGCCGAGCGCGGACAGGGTGCCGTCGGGACCGATTTCGACGTACGTCGTCACGCCGGCGGCTTCGAGGGCACGGACGCCGTCCAGGAACCGCACGGCTTCGCGGACGTGCCGGACCCAGAAGTCGGCGGAGCCCATCTCGTCCGTGACGAGGGCGCCGGTCAGGCAGGACACGACCGGGATGCCCGGAGCCGCGTAGGTGAGCCCGTCCGCCACGCGACGGAAGTCCTCCAACATGCCGTCCATGTGCGGCGAGTGGAAGGCGTGGCTGACCGTCAGCCGTTTGGTCTTGCGGTCGGTGAAGGACTCGGCGATCGCTACCGCCGCGTCCTCGTCACCGGCGATGACGACCGACTGGGGGCCGTTGACGGCGGCGATGCTGACCCCGTCGGTGAGCAGCGGCCGGACCTCGTCCTCCGAGGCCTGCACGGCGATCATCACGCCGCCGGTCGGCAGGGCCTGCATCAGCCGGCCACGGGCCGCCACCAGCGTGCACGCGTCGTCCAGGGAGAGGGCGCCCGCCACGTGCGCGGCGGCGATCTCGCCGATGGAGTGACCGGCCAGGAAGTCCGGCCGTACACCCCAGGATTCGAGGAGGCGGAACAGCGCCACCTCGACGGCGAACAGCGCCGGCTGGGTGAACCGCGTCTCGTTCAGCAGCTCCGCGTCCGCCCCGAACAGCACGTCCTTCAGGGGGAGTTCGAGTTCCTGGTCGAGGTGCTCGCACACCTCGTCCAGGGCCTTCGCGAACACCGGGTGGGTGTCGTACAGTTCGCGGCCCATGCCGAGCCGCTGGCTGCCCTGGCCGGTGAACAGGAACGCGGTGCGCCCGCCCTTGGTGAGGGTGCCCCGGGTCAGCCCGGGGGCCGTCCGTCCGGCGGCGAGCGCGTCGAGGGCGGTGTCGGCGGTGGCCCGGTCCTTCGCCACGACCACCGCGCGGTGGTCGAAGGCGGCGCGGGTGGTGGCCAGGGAGTAGCCGAGGTCCGCGAGCGTGAGGTCGGGGTGGGCGGCCAGGTGCGCGCTGAGGGCGCGGGCCTGGGCGGTGAGGGCCTGCTCGGTACGGCCCGAGAGCCGCAGCGGGAGCGCGCCCGGTACCTGCCCGGCCGCGCCATCGCCGCGGGCATCGGCGTCGGCGTCGGCCCCGGCGGCGTCCGTGGGCTCCGGGGCCTGCTCGATGATCGTGTGCGCGTTGGTGCCGCTGATGCCGAACGAGGACACACCGGCGCGGCGCGGGCGGCCCGTCTCCGGCCACGGGACCGACTCCGTCAGGAGGCTGACGGCGCCTTCCGACCAGTCCACGTGGGGCGACGGCTGCTCCGCGTGCAGGGTGCGGGGCAGCACGCCGTGCTGCATGGCCAGCACCATCTTGATCACGCCGGCGACACCGGCGGCGGCCTGGGTGTGGCCGATGTTCGACTTGATCGAGCC